>JBKJQK010000016.1:0-5113 GCA_046594095.1 Anaerolineae bacterium
GAGGGGATCTCAGGGGATCGGGGCGACCGGACGCTGTGGATGATCGAGGGCGCCAACCACTTTACGCTGGCCCACCCCGTCGACGACACCGCCGGGCGGGCCTTCCTCGACCTGCCGGCTGAGATCGACGAGGTGGGCCAGCGTAAAGTGGTTGGCGCCCTCGATCATCCACAGCGTCCGGTCGCCCCGATCCCCTGAGATCCCCTCCTCAAACGTGCGGGCGATCGGATCGTGGATGGGCTGGCCCTCTTGCTGATAGCGAACGGCGCTGGCGGCGATGACGCCATCGCGCGTCCCGCCCATGACGAGAAGGGGCAGATCGGCGCTTACCGGCAGGAGCGTCCCGGGCGGGAAGCCCAGCATCGCGCTGGCCAGGGTGTGCCCGGCGTACGAGAACGCGCCCCGAACGGCGGGGAAATATCGGTGGTTAGCGTTTTGCAGGGCCATCGTGCCGCCTGCCGAGTGTCCGCCGAGCACGACCGCGCCCAGATCGAGGGCGCCCTGCAATGACGAGTGCGCCCATGGCGCGCCCTCATTCAATGCGTCGAGGGCATTCAGAATCGGCCCAAGCGCGAGCGTGGTCGGGCCGCTGCCGTAGGTGTCGGGTTGCACTGCCGCCAGATCCACCCCGCTGGTCAGCCCGATCACGCCTGGCAGCGTTTCGCCCACCCAGCCGAACGTAACCACCGCGATATCGCGTTCGGCCAGCGCGACGGCCAGCCATTGATACGCCTCAGACCCAAGATTGATCCCATTGAAGAACACCACGACCGGGAAGGGCGCCCCGGCCCGCCGCGGGGCGACATTGCCCGTCATCCGCTCGTCCCGGCTGCCCGACATTTCGGCCGGGTAGAACACCTTGAGATGGATCGTATCGTAGGGCGCCGCCGCCGCGCTCACCCGGGCGGCGGAGAACAGGGCGCGGATCACCCTCGCGACCCCATCAGGCGGCCACCAGCCGCTCGATTTGGGTGCCGGTCAGGGCATACCTGAATGCGTGATCGATGTCGGCCCCTTCGGGCAAAGGCGACATCCAGCAGCCCGGGGTGGCCACTTCGAGGTGATCGCCATCAAATGGCCAGGGCGACACCTCATACGCGCCGTCGCGCGGTCGGACCGTGATCGACACGTCATCGTTGACGCCGCGCGGGACGTTTTTGAAGACGCTCTCCGCCCGCGCTTCCGGATGGGTCAGGTGAAAGTAGAGGGCCAGCGTGTCGAAAAACTGGAGCAGCTTGTAGTTGTGAAAGGCCCAATCCTCCGAGGCGTAGTGGGCGTCGACGGCGTCGTCGGCGATGCGCTCCTTCAGCCGGGCCTGGCGGGCGAGTTCGCCGTCCAGCATTTTCACCGCGGCGGGCTTGACCTCGGGCGGCGCGCCATTGATGATGATCCGGTCGGACAGACCGTAGCGCCCGTTCCACAGTCCCCAGGTGTGCATCGACGAAATCAGTCCGGCGACGGGGTGGAAGCGCTGGTTGAAGTCAGGTGAGCGGGCGCCGCTGGCGATCAGATCCGCCATAGGGGTCTGGGTGAGATGCCACGGCAGACCGGTCTTCGGATCGCGGCCAGGTTTGGCATCGATCAGCTCCCAACCCTCGTCGTGATGGCCGGCGATGAAAATCATGGCGTCGCGCGGCTCGAGCGGCCAGAAGGCGGCATTGCCAAACGCTCGGGCCAGCTGCCCGCTCATGCGGGCGTGGTCGGTTTGGCGGATGACGAAGTGCGGGCGCCCCGCGGCGGAAGTCTGAATGATCATGGGAGTGTTGTCCTGATGTTAGCGCGCTTCGCGCTCGCCGCCCCACAGGATGCGGACCAGCCGCTGGCGCATGGGCACGCCCACAATGCGGTCGGCAAACACGTTGGCCGGATCGAGCTCGGCCACGTTCCGCCGGTAAGCCAGGTCGCGCTGAGCGAGCAACGGCCGAAGCTCGGCAGCAACGGGTTTGGCTGCCTCGACCAGCTTGAGCCAGTGCTCGAGATAGGTCCACATGACCGGCTCAACTTTGTCTTTGAAGACCTCGAAGGAAACCAGGCCGAATACCGCCACCGGCGAGAGCGTGGCCCGGATGAAGGCGCTGTAGGGGGTAAACTGGACATAGGCGGCCTCACGGCGCAGCTTGATATGCGTGTCATTGAGGGCTTCGTAATATTCGGTCAGGTGCGAGGGGACGATCGACAGCTCGTGGCGCGGAATCAGATCGATCAAACAGAATACCTGCGGCGCGGTGCCGAGCGCGATCCCAAGTTGGGGGATGTCAATGCTGTCATTGACCCAGGTCGTCAGATGGAGATTGCTGAAGCCGCTGGCCAGATTGCCGATCCAGGAGCGAATCATCCAGTCGATTGGGCTCTTGTCGCCGGTGTAGGTTCGCATATTCCCGCGCAGGTTTCCCTCGGGGTCGCGAATATCGCGGATATCGGAGGCGGCCATGTCCTCGCGCAGGCTCAGCGCGCCGCTCAGACGGGCAAAGAAACGCTCGCGCAGATCGTGAAGGTAGCGGAAGGTTGGGGTGGTGTCGTTCGGGACGCTGGCGTCGAAGATGTCGGCCAGGTGCTGGGTGGTCTCGGCCATGGGGTGTGTATTCTGCTCTGTGACGGTCGGGCCATACGCGTCAGGCCCGGGCCGGGCGCGGATACCAGGCGGCTATGTTTTTTTGCGTGTCGCGGCCCAGCCGAAATCCCGCCCAGGCAAAGGCGGCGTTGCTGACCGAATTCAGGAGCTGCTCGGTCCATTGGACAGCTTCGGCGCGATCGCCCACGCGGGCCAGGCCCTGGAGCAGCACGATCATGATGACGGGCGAAAGCGGGACAGGATTGCCGCGCATGGCGCGCTGGGCGCGCCAGAGGGTATAAGCCAGGAAAATGAAATCTGGCGTCATCAGCACGAAGAGCGCGTTGTCCATCCAGACGATGTTGGCCCCGGTCGCGGCGATGTTGAGCTTCCAGGCCGCCTTTGTCCCGCCGCCGAGCATGACCAGCCAGGCGCCAAGAAGGGCCGGCCAGCGGCTGTGCGCCTCGGCCGTGGCGATCATCTCGGCGATGTAGAACAGGCCGACCGATGACAGGATGACCGGCATGAAGTCCTGGAGGGCAAGAGCGATCGAGTAGTTGTTCATGAGGTGTTAGGGGGCGGGCTGATTGTCGGCCAGGAAGTTGAAGAAATCGCGTAAAACGCCGGCGACGATGCTTGTCTGTCGCTCGCAAACATAGGTCCCGGCGCCCGAAAGGATGCGCATTTGGCCGTTGGGCAGGGCCCGCATGGCTGGTTCGACATACGCCCGCAGCGCATCGTGCTCGCCGGCCATCACCAGGGCCGGACAGGCGATCCGCGGCAGCAGGGCGGCGAAGTCATGGTTGAAGACGGCTTCATAGGCGGGGGCGTAGGCGCTTCCGGCCGCGAGCGTCAACAGCGCCTCCCGCTCGCCGAGGCGCAACGGCACTCCGGGTTCTTTGGCAAAAATGCGCTCCCACACCGCCTTGAGGTGGGCGCCATCCAGGCTGGGCGCGATTCGGTACACGGCGGTCTCGAGAAAGTGCGCGCGCTGGGCGCCATCGAGAAACGGCGGGCCGGACAAAACGACCGCCCGGACAAAACCGGGGTGATCGACCGCCATTTGGGCGGCAATAGATGCGCCGGTATGGTGGCCGAACAGGTTGCAAGCCGTGACCCCAAGGGCGGTGAGCGCCTCAAAGAGCGCGTCCGACCAGGCTTGCGCCGTGGGCGGATCAGCGAGGACGAACGAACTGCCAAAGCCGGGGGTATCCAGAGCGATGCAACGGGTCTGTGTGGCCAGCGCGCGCATGAGCGGCTCGTACATGACCGAATTGCTGGCGGTTTGGTGAAGCAGGACGAGAGGCGGACCGTCGCCGCGGCCCGACGCGCGGAAATGAATCTGGCCGGAACGGGTATCGACATAGCCCTTGCGGATCGCGCTCTACATAGGCCCGAAGTTGTCATGACATTGTATCATTATGACATCAAGGAGACTCAAGACCATGACTGACGCACTTGGCTGGCGCAAGAAGTTTGGCGTGCTCGCGCCCAGCACCAACACGATCGTTGAGCCCGATTTCTGCGCGATGCGGGTTCCGGGCGTGACCGCCCATTTTTCGCGGATTCACATCCGGAATCAGAGTCTGGGCAGCGACAAGGATTTCGAGAATCTGCTGGCCGAAATCCGGGTCGAGATCAATTACGCCATCGACCGGGTGGTGACCTGCCAGCCCGACTACGTGGTCATGGGGATGAGCGCCGAGACGTTCTGGGACGGGGTCGAGGGCAACCGGGCCTTCAAGGCTCGGGTGACCGAACGGGCGGGCGGCCTGGATGTGGCGACGGGGGCCGAGGCGTGCGAGAAGGCCCTCCAGCTCTTCGGGGCGAAGCGTATCGGGGTGATCACCCCCTATCAGCCCATCGGCGACAAAAACGTGGTCAAGTTCTTTGGCGACATCGGCTTTGAAGTCGCCCGGATCAAGGGTCTGCGTTGTCCAACGGCCGTCGCCATTGCCCATGTCACCGAGGACACCCTGCGCCAGTCGCTGATGGAGGTTAACGGGCCCGACATCGACGCGCTGGTCCAGGTGGGCACGAACTTCAGCATGGTCCGCCTGGCGGAGGAGGCCGAGCGCTGGCTGGGCAAACCCGTCATCGCCATCAACGCCGCGACGTGGTGGTGGGCGCTCCGTCAGAACGGGATCGAGGACAAGGTCTACGGCGTGGGGCGGCTGTTGAGGGAGTTTTGACCCATCAGATCCGCTCTTCAAGCATCGACGCCCGGAGCAGATGAGCGCGGGCGAGGGCAGGATCGGCTGCCTCCCCGCGCAGGGAGGCTTTGCGGGCGAGGCGATCGGCCAGCGCGCGTGCGTTCATGTTCCGCGAGTTCTGATCGGTGGCTTCTTGGACAAGCTCGAGCGCGACCTGCCGCCGGGCAGTCGCGTAGCCTTCCAGGGCAATGTCCGGATCCCCGCCCGCGGCGATCTCCGCAAAGGCAGCCGCCAGCGCATGCGCGTCATGGATTCCGCTGTTCATCCCCATCCCCCCGGTTGGATTGTTGACATGGGCGGCGTCTCCGGCCAGGACAACCCGGCCGCCGCGGAAGGTATCCGCGATGCG
>JBKJQK010000139.1:0-6092 GCA_046594095.1 Anaerolineae bacterium
GGCGGGCGACTATTTCAACGACTTCGGCTGGGGCGACGATGCGATTACGCGGATGGTGGCCGCTTGCGCCGATCTCCCCCAGCTCACGCCAGTCGGATCGGTTTGGCACTACAACAACGCCGGCTTTGCCATCGCCGGTCGGGTGATCGAAGTCGTGAGCGGCAAGTCGGTCGAGGACGCCGTTCGCGATATCGTCTTCACCCCGCTGGGCCTGCGCGACACGGCGTTCTGGCCCCACGAGGTCATGGTCAAGCGCTTCTCTGTCGGGCACCTGGTTGGGTTTGGCGAGGCCGACGTCCCCACAGTGGCGACGCCCTGGCCAATCGGGCGGGCCACGGCCAGCGCGGGCGGCATTTCGAGCACCGTGAACGATCTGCTGCGGTATGCGCGCCTGCACCTGCTTCAGCTTGCAGAGGGCCAGAGCCTGGCGCTCTCGCCCGATTGGGTCCGCCAGATGCAGCAGCCGGTCACGGTCGCCGGCGGCGTCGCAGATGCATGGGGGCTGAGCTGGTCGATCCGTTACGTTGGCGGCCGGGCGGTGATCGGGCACGGCGGCGCCACCAACGGCTTCATCGCTGATCTCGCGATGTTGCCGGATGAAGGCTTCGCCATTGCCATCGTAACCAACGCCAATCGCGGCCGGGAATTGACTGGTGACTTGTCGAGCCTGGCGCTCAAGGAATACTTTGGTCTGGAGAAGCCGGCCGCGCCGCGGATCGAACCGGCGGCGGATCAACTGGCATCTTACGTTGGATCCTATGACGCGCAACTCCAGGTTATCGCGCTCCGCCTCGTCGACGGCCGGTTGATCTTGCAGTCGATCCCAAAAGGTCATTTCCCGTTCCCCGACTCACCTCCGGCACCCGCGCCGCCACCCGCATGGCTGGGCTTCCAGACCCCCGACCGGGCCGAGATCCTGGACGGCCCTGGCAAAGGCTCGGTCCTCGAGTTCCTGCGCGGCCCCGACGGCGCGATCGAGTGGCTGAGGGCGGGGGGGCGGATTCATCGGCCCCTTGCTATCGACTAGCGGTGGGCCCATGGCTGTTTCGAGACGAAATGGCCGTCATGCGACGTGGGTCGCGCCGGAATCGCGGCGCAACGTCTCAACGAGCGAGCTCGCGCCGCTGAAACGGCATCGGCTTGAACCGATTGTTGGTCGTCGGGAAAGAAAGTGCGCGGACCTGGGCGCTAGTACGTCCCTTGGCCGGCAACCGTTGGCGGAAGGCCTTAATCGAACGATCGCGCCCATTGTTTCATGTAGGCAAGAAGCTCTTTATCGCGAAGCGTCATCATGTTCTTTGCGTCTTCCGCGCTTGCAGCCTCCCAGCCCCCGACGGTCAGCCACGCGCGCACCCAGTAACGGGCACACTGCCTACATTGGAAAAGATCAAAATCAAAACCATACACATGAGGAAGTTCTCTCATCCGTTGAACTTCTACCAGGCCGCAGCAGGGTAATTCCATCTTCTCCATCATCCCTGATTTCCTTGCGGGAGGCTCATCCACCAGATGCCCCCGCAGCCCACTGTCGATATCGCGCGTCCGTTGCGCCGACTTGGCAATCCCCTGGGTAAGGATACACGAAACCTTTCCCCGCCCCAGCAATTGGCGCGCTCCGACGCATAACGATAAAAGAACCGTTTTCGATGAAGTCGGACGAAGGCGCGATGAGGAGGATTTGTTCCCCTTCCCGGTCTCCGCGCGCGCCAGGCATTGTCAATGACCGAATCAGCGTAGTTTGCGACGGCATAATTTGAACCCTTTTTATTCCGTGAATTCAACCAATTGGACTGATCCGACGCGGGGCCATATTCCGTGCCCGCGCCCGGCACTCCCGTCCCACGACACCCAAACACAGGTATTAGGGCTGCAATATTCCACCTCAAATTCCGGACATATCTCCACAGCCAATCGCGAAGTCAGGCCGAGATCCAGAGGGTCCTGGCAAGGGCCTTGAGCCATGTGCCGAAAGGGAGGGCCGGTCCTGAGCGTGTCGAACGCTTCAAGCTCAAGGCTCAAGGCTCATGACTCACGGCTCGATCACCAACCCATCCACCACGTGAATCGCCCGGGTGACGCGCGAGGCCAGGTCGGCGTCGTGGGTGACCATCAGGATGGTCTTGCCGTCCACCTTTACCAAGCGCGTGAACAGGTCAAAAATCGCATTGGCGGTCTTGGAGTCGAGATTGCCCGTGGGCTCATCCGCGACCAGGATGGGCGGGTCGTTGGCCATCGCCCGGGCGATGGCCGCCCGCTGCTGCTGGCCGCCTGAGACCGACAGCGGCATCTTGTGGGCCTGGTCGGCCAGGTCGACCTCCTCAAGCAGCGCCATCGCCCGGTCGAAACGCTCCGACGGCGCCCCAAAGTCGCAGAAGTCCATCGGCAGCATCACGTTCTCGACCAGCGTCAATGTCGGCAGGAGTTGAAAGAACTGAAAGATCACGCCGATGTGGCGGCCGCGCCATTCGGCCATCCGCCCCTCGCTTAACCGATGCAGGGGCGTCCCCGCGATGACCACCTCGCCCGAGGTTGGCCGGTCGATGCCGGTGATCATGTTGACCAGGGTCGACTTTCCGCTCCCGCTCTTGCCGATGATGGCCACGAACTCATGTGTGTTGACGTTCAGATCGACGCCCTTGAGGGCGGTGAACGTGCCGGCACCAGTGACGTAGGTCTTCACCACCTGGCGCAGTTCGATCAGGTGGCCGGCCACGGCTCGCGGATCCGTCCGTCTCCGGAAAATCGAAAGCATGAGTAGACTAATCTACCTCATGGATGAACTTGCCCTCACTCTTGCGCTGCAGGCGATCCCCGGCCTCGACGCGCTCATGCGCGGTTTCTCATTCCTCGGCCAGCAGGAGTTCTTTCTGGCGGTGGTGCCGCTGATCTTCACCCTGATCGGCCCGCGCCAGGGCATCCGTCTGGCGGTGGTGCTGCTCGTTGAGTACGCCTTGAATGCGATTGCCAAGCTCGGGCTGCATCTGCCGCGCCCGTACTGGGTCGATCCGCGGGTCGCCGCGCTGGCGACCGAAGCTAGCTACGGCCTGCCCTCCGGCCACGCCCAGACCATCGGGATCTGGCTCTTTGCGGCCAGCCTCGCCCGGCGCCCATGGGTCTGGGCGATTGCCATCTTGATCCCCATTCTGGTCGGCATCTCCCGGGTGTATTTGGGCCTCCACTTTGCCGGAGATGTGCTGGGCGGGTGGCTGTTTGGCATTGCGGTCCTGGTCGCCTATCTTGCCCTCGAGCAGCGCCTGAGCGCCTGGCTGGCGCGCCTGCGCTTTGGCGCGCATCTTGCGCTTTCGGCCGCGGCCTCGCTGGCCATCGTGGCGGCCGGGGTGCTGCTTCGGGCGGCGCTGGCCGGCTCGCCCGATCCGGCGGCCTGGGCCCGGTTTTCGACCGAGGCGCGCGCGCTGGACAACTTCGTCTCCCCGGCCGGTGCGTTGTTTGGCGTTCTTGCCGGGCTGGCGCTCGCTCGGCGGGCCGGAATTCAACTCGACGGCGCCCCAACTCGGACGCGCTGGATAAGTCTGGCGCTTGCGGTGACCGGCGGTATGGCGCTCTGGCTCGGGCTTCGGGTTGTGTTCCCGTCCGAACCGGAGACAATTGGGCAGGCCCTGCGTTGGTTGCGCTATTCGCTCACGACGTTGTGGATGACGTATGGGGTGTTGTGGCTGACACGTCAGATTGCCGGCCCGGTCTGAGGATCGGACGGCCTGGGGGGATACGATGTCGATACAGTCGTTCGATATGGCCGCGCTTCTGTCCGACCGTGCGCAGACGGGCAGGCTCTATCTGGAGTTTTTGCGCCATCCCGCCATGAGCCTGGGGGTGTATTCACTCAAAGCTGGCGGTATCGATCCGCAAAAGCCGCATCGCGAGGACGAGGTCTACTACGTTATCGCGGGCCGGGCCCATATCCAGGTGGGCGATGAAAACCAGCTGGTTGAGTCCGGCAGCATCGTCTTTGTCGGCAAAGGCCTGCCCCACAAATTCCACTCCATCACCGAGGATCTCGACGTCCTCGTCTTCTTTGCGCCGGCCGAGGGGTAAGTCCTTTAGACAGGATTGCAGGATGAACCGGATTTTGGCGTGGACCTCCTGAAATCCTGTCCATCCTGTCAAAGAGGCACTAACGTCCGCGGGCGATCAGACACGGGCCGAAGATGGCCGCGAAAGTCAACAGCGCGCACAATCCGACCAGCACGGCGACGGCGATCCCGCCGCCCCAGATCCAACGCCCGTTGATGGGCCGGCGAAAAGGAAGCGGGCCGCGCCGCCACATTCGAATACGTCTGCGAAACATGCCATTCCCTCCGTGATAGCTCGTCCCCGCGCTTCGCCGGCCTCGCCGGCCAGTCTCGCTTAAGGGGGGCGATGATGCCATCATATTGCGAAGTTGTAAATACGACCTGCTCGGTCTGAAAAAAACGCTGTAAGGGTCAAGCGGAGGGTGACAACGCCCGGCCGCCGAAGGCGCAACCGATACGCGCGACGCGTCACGCCCGGGTGATGGGCACGAATACCCCGGGCATCGCCCGGGGCTCGCGAGGATCGCCCCTGTGGGGCTTGTCCTCAGACACCCAGTCTGGTTGCGTTCAGATGTTGTTCATTGACCTCAGCTGCTCGCGCTGCTATAGCTCCGGATCGCCCAGCGCCATAGCGCCGCGCTGGCCGCGAACAGGCCCAGCCCTATTCCCAGTGAGATGACAAACATGACCGGCTCGAGTCGGCCCAGCAGCGCCTGGGCAGGGACCGTGGTCATGAACGCAATTGGGGCCACGAAGGTCAGGGCGATCCGAAGCGCGCCGCGGAAGGCCGTGACCGGGAAACGGGCCGTGTCGTAGACCGCCCGGAAGGCCTCGGTGAAGTTGTCGACCTTGACAAACCAGAAGGCCGTCGTCGCCATCGCGAGCTGGACTGAATACACGATCAGCCCGCCCATCGCAAAGGTCAGCCCGAAGCCGAGCAAGTCGAGCGGCCCCGGCGTATAGCCCATCCGCCCGCAGGCGTAGATGATGACGGCCGCGCCCGCCAACACGTCGGTCACCCCATTCAGCCGCGCATAACGCAGGGTGGCCAGAAACTGGGTGTTGACCGGCTTGAGCAGGACGAAGTCGAATGCCCCGTTTCGGATGCTCTCGATCAGGCGCTTGATGTTGGGCACGACCAGAATTTCCATCAGCCCGTCGAAGATCGTAAACAGCCCGACCACGATCAGAGCCTGGTCGAGCGTCCACCCGCCGAGCTGTTCCGCGCGCGAGAAGAACAGCAGGATGCTGGCCACGCTCACCCCCGCCCATAGCGTGCCGAGCGCGGCCTGGGCGATGAAGTTCGCCCGGTATTCCAGCTCGACCAGCAGGCTGGATTTGACGAAGAGCCCCAGCAGCCGAAGATATCGTCTCATGCCCTCAAGCCCCCACCGCCGAGTAGCTGCGGATCGCCGCCCGCCACACCAGCCCGGTCGCCAGCACAAACAGCAGCCCCCACGCCCACTGGATGGCCAGCCCGCTCAGAATCTGCTCGGGGGTGAGTTTGTTGAGCGCGATTTCGAGCGGAAACGAGAGCATGTAGCGGAACGGCAGCCAGTTCAGGATGGCCTGGAGCGCCAGGGGAAACAACTGCATCGGCGCGGCTGTGCCCGACAGCACGACCCGCAGCCCGTAGAAACCCGTGATGAAGGCGCTGGTCTGAGTGGTCCAGAACGCGGTCAAGCCGATCAGATAGTCGGCAAAGAACATGATCACCCACGCCCCCAGGACGGCCAGCCCCGCCGCGAGGGCGCTGCCCGCGCTCAACTCGATCCGGATGCCGGGCGTCAGCGCGAGGACGATCGCGGCAATCGGGACGGCCAACATCAGACGGATGATCTTCTCCACCCAGTTCGCGGCGATGTGATTATGAATGGGGTTGATTGGCCGCAAGAGCTGGGACGAAAGCGTGCCTTCGCGGATGGCCGTGTCAAGCTCCCAGGACGCCCAGACCGCGGTCACGTTGCGGACGATCAGCCCGAGCATGTAGTAGACGGTGAAGTCGGCGGCCGAGAACCCGCCGACATCGGGTTGGTCGGCGCTCACCCCCAGCCAGACGAA
>JBKJQK010000378.1:0-8576 GCA_046594095.1 Anaerolineae bacterium
TGCTGATGATGCCGTGGGCGTTCCCCGAGGTCCCGGTGACGATGATCTTTATCTGGATCCTCAATCCGCAGTTCGGGGTTGTCAACGTCCTGGCCCGGATGATTCCCGGGGTCACCCAAAACCCGCAATGGCTGCAGGTGCCGGAGTTGGCCCTGGGCTGGGTGGTCCTGATCGCATCCTGGAAGGCCTTCCCGTTCTATAGCCTGGTGATTCTCGCGGCCCTGCAAGGCGTGTCGCAGGAGCTATACGAAGCGGCCAAGGTGGATGGCGCGAATGTGTTTCAGTTGTTCACTAACATCACCATGCCCGGGATCCGCTCGACACTCGAGTTGCTCGTGGTTCTGGCGTCGATCTTCTCGTTCAAACAGTTCTCGATCGTCTTTCTGATGACCGGCGGCGGACCTTTCACCGGCGCAGGCGCGGGCACGACCGAGACGATCGTCATGCGGGTCTACAACGCGGCCTTCCGGTTCTACGACTACTCGTACGCCGCCGCGATCGGTGTGGCCGGCTTCATCTTTTCGCTGGCGATCGCCATCGCCTTCATCGCCCTGCAAAACCGCCGGGCCCGGGAGAACGCCTGACATGACGACCGCCATTTCGAACCTCCCCCGCCGGCCGATGAAGTTCCGCCAGATCGCCGGAAAGATCGCGCTGTACACGGCCATCATCTTTGTCTCGGCGATCACGTTCTTCCCGATCTACTGGATGCTGGTCAGCACCCTGCAGCCCAACAAGTACACCCTGAATTTCCCGCCGCCCTTCTTCCCTCAGGAGATTACGCTCACCCAGTTCACCCTGCTCTTCACCGAACGCCCGATCGCGCTGTGGCTGCGAAATTCGTTCGCCATCGCGACCATGTCGATGCTGATTGCCATGTCCGTGACCGTCCTCGGGGCGTATGCATTGTCGAGCCTGCGCTGGAAGGGCCGCTCCGCCTTCGGCCTGTTCCTGCTGATCACTCAGATGCTGCCCGAGATCCTGGTATTGATCCCGCTATATGTGTTGTACAGCCGGCTGGATCTGCTGGACAAGCAGTTCACGGTGGCGATGATCGACGCGGCGTTTGCCATCCCTGTCTGCATCTGGATTCTGAAGGGAGTTTTCGACGGCGTGCCGCCGGAAGTGCTGGACGCGGCCCTGGTGGACGGGTGCACTGAGATAAGCACCCTGTTTCGAATCGTCTTGCCGCTCTCCGCGCCAGGTCTGGTGGCGGTGGCCGTGGTGTCGTTTTTCGCGGGTTGGAATGAATATCTCTACGCCAGCATCATGCTCGGGAGCGCCACGAACATGGTTGCATCGGTCGGCCTGACGACGCTCAAGGGGTTGTCGGGGGTGCTGGTGGAGCAGTGGATGGCGGCCGGGTTCTCGTTCTCCATTCTGCCGGTCATCTTCTACTTGACCATGCAGCGTTACATCATTTCCGGCCTGACGGCCGGCGCGGTGAAGGGTTGATCACTGCGCTGAGGGAATAAATCGATGCCCGCAAATACGATGCAGACCCTCAGCGGCGCCTGGCGGCTGGCGGCCGACCCTGACAACGTCGGCCGCGACGAGGGCTGGTTTAACGCTCCGCGGCACGACGCGATCGACGCGCCAGTGCCGGGGATCATCCAACAGGCTCTGCCCGGCTACCACGGGGTCGCCTGGTATTGGCATGCCTTCCGCGCAAGCATTGAATGGGGCAAGGATAGCCGGGCGCTGTTGCGCTTCGCCGGCGTCGACTATCGCGGCGACGTCTGGCTCAATGGCCAGTACCTCGGCGGGTATGAGGGTGGTGAAACACCGTTTGAGTTTGACGCCACTGAGGCGATCCGCCTGGACGGCGACAACCTGCTGGCCATCCGGGTGCTGAACCCGACGAACACGCCGATCGACGGTTACCTGCTGAAGGAGACGCCGCACCGGAACAAGGTGATGGTCTTCACCCCGGGCAGTTCGCGCAACGTCGGCGGAATCCTGTACCCGGTTACGTTGCGCCTCGCGCCCTCCTTGCGCATCCTCGACGTATTCGCCCAGCCCGATCCGAATACCGGCCAGATCGCGGTCACCGTGACGGTGTTCAACAGCGGACCCGCGTATGCGCATGGCGCGCTGGCGCTTGCCGTATCCGAGGCTGCCGATGGCGGCCCAACCCTGAACCGCGCAACGCTCGAAGCCACCTTCCCGCCCGGCCCATCTTCTCGCGAGGCGGAGCTTCGGGTGGCTGGGCCGCGGCGGTGGGACATCGATGATCCATTCATGTATCGCCTGACGGTCGCCACGCAGGAGGCCGGGCATGCGCCCGACGAGCGCGCCCTGCGGGTCGGCTTCCGCGACTTCCGGGTTGTGGATGGCTGGTTCCATCTGAACGGCCGCCGAATCTTCCTCAAGAGCACCCACACCGGTAACCATATGCCGGTCGGCGTGCTGATCCCGATGGATTCCGACTTTGGGCGGAAGGATCTGATTTACGCCAAGGCCTCGGGCTTCAACATGGTCCGCTTCATCTCGGGGATGGGCTACCCCGAGCAGATGGACTTGTGCGACGAGCTCGGGTTGATGGTCTACGAAGAATGCCTGGCCGGGTGGCTTCTCGCGGATTCGCCCCACATGGGAGAGCGCTTCGATCGCAACACCGGCGATATGATCCGGCGCGATCGCAACCACGCCTGTGTGACGGTCTGGGGCCTGCTGAATGAGACCAACGACAGCCCGACCTTTCGGCACGCCGTGGGTTATTTGCCCAAGCTCCGGGCGTTGGATCCAACCCGGCTCGTGCTGCTCAGCAGCGGGCGCTGGGACGCGGATCCGTCGATCGGCTCCGTCAGCAACCCGGGCGGAATCGTCTGGGAGCATGTCTGGGGAGTGGAGGATCCATCGCCGCCCGCGATCGTGCGGACCAAGAACTCGTCACCCGATTTCACGGGAAATCCGCCGCCAGCGTATGTCGACCGGACCGGCGACGCCCACGCTTACCCGCAGACCCCGCTCAGGCCGGAAACGGTCGAGTTCATGAAGGAAATCGGCCGCGACACCAAGCCCGTGTTTCTGTCCGAATTCGGGATCGGTAGCCTGCAGAACGTGATCGGCGAATGGCGGCACTGGGAAGAGACCGGCGCGCCGGCCCTGGAGGAGGGCGGTTTCCTGCGCGATCAGGTTGCCGTGTTCCAGGCGGATTGGCGGCGGCTGGGCTTCGATGATGTGTATCCATTCCCAGAAGATATGCTGCGCGAGAGCCAGCGTCTGCATGCTCGCCAGCGAGCTTTAGGGTTTGACCTCATCCGGGCCAACCCGCGCCTGAACGGCTACAACCTGACCGGCATGCTGGACCACGCCCTGACCGGTGAGGGGCTGTGGACGTTCTTCCGCGAGTGGAAGCCGGCGACCTTCGATGCCGTTTCTGAGGGCTGGGCGCCTCTGCGCTGGTGCCTGCTGGCGAATGTCACTCACGCGTACGCCGGCCAACCGATTACCATCGAAGCGAGCCTGGCCAACGAGAACGTCCTGAAGCCGGGCGACTATCCAGCCCGCTTCCGGATCCTCGGGCCGCGCGGCATCGCTTGGGAGAAATCGGTCACGCTGACGATCCCCGATCCGGCCCCGCTGGCGACTTTTGTGTTGCGCGAGACTGTTGTCCTGGACGGCTCGCCGGGCGACTACACCTTCGCGGCCAGCCTGGAGCGCGGCGGGGCGCCGGCCGGCGGCCGTCTGAAGCTTCACCTGTCCGATCCCGGGGTTTTGCCGGGCCTGTCGGGCGACGCGGCGATCTGGGGGTTTTCAGAGCCCGCCCTTGACTGGCTCCGAAACCGTGGGCTGCGCGGCCGCCCGCTGTCGGACCGCGACGCGCAACCGGGAGAGTTGATCCTGGTCGGCCTGCCGCCCGATTCGGAGCGGACGCCGGAGCGAATGGCTGGGTTGATGGCGCGCATTCACGCCGGCGCGACCGCGATCTTCCTTGACGCGCGCGTCTTCGGCGACGGCGCGGATTCGACGGCGTTTCTGCCGCTTGCCAATCGCGGCAAGGCCTATGTCGCCACCGACTGGCTGTATCACAAGGAATGCGTATCGCGCCGGCACCCGGTCTTCGAGGGACTGCAAAGTCCGGGAATCATGGACTGGGACTACTATGGGCCTGTGATAGCGCACACGATTTACGAGGGTCTCGACGCGCCCGACGAGATGATCGCCGCTTCGTTCACGACCGGCCATCACAAATATCCGACCGGCTACGCTTGGGGCCTGCTGATGGGCGCGTATCGCCACGGCGCAGGCACACTCTTCCTCAGTACGCCCTACATTCTGGACAACCTGGACGCCCACCCCGCCGCCGACCGGCTGTTGATCAACCTGATTCGTCACGCTCAGAAATCCGCATTTGGAGGTTGAAGATCATGAACCCAACATTGGAGACAACGAGGGGGCCCGTCATCACGGCCGGCATGATGCGCCAGTTCAAGGAGGAAGGCTATCTCGTCGTCGACGGCCTGTTCGACGTCGACACCGACCTCGCGCCCGTCGTTGCGGATTATTCGGCGAGCCTGGATGCGATGGCGGCCGAATGGATCGCGGCGGGCGCGCTAAAGAACAGCCACAGCGGTCTCCCCTTCGGCCAGCGCCTGATCAAGATCATGGGCGAGAGTGGCGCGAACTGGGGCCAGTATTTCGACATCTCGCTGCCCCAAACCCAGGTCTACCCCGACACGCTGATTCACACCACCGAGCCAATCTTCAACCTGCTGCGCCACCCGCGCCTGCTGGATGTCGCCGAGCAGTTCGTCGGGCCCGAGGTGTATTCAAATCCCATCCAGCACACCCGGATCAAGCCCCCGGAGCGCATGGTTCCGAAAGACGCGCGAAATGGACTCACAATTCGGGTGGGCTGGCATCAGGATCAGGGGGTTGCGACCCCGGAGCAGGACGAGGTGCCGGTCCTGACCGTCTGGCTGCCGATCACCGACGCGACCGTCGAGAACGGTTGCCTTGCCGTTGTTCCCGGCAGCCACAAGCGCGAGCTGGCCACGCATTGCCCCGGTACAGGCCCGGATGGCGGTCTGCAGATTCCCTCGAAACTTCTGGGCGGCAAACCGGTTCCGGTCCCGGTCAAGCGGGGCGGCGCGCTGCTGATGCATCGGCTGACCATGCACGCCTCGCTGGCGAACCAGAGCGACGACATCCGATGGAGCTTCGACCTGCGCTACCAGCCCACCGGGTTGCCCACCGGGCGGCCGGCCTTCCCCGGCTTCGTGGCCCGCAGCCGCCAGCATCCCGAGACCGAGTTGCGCGACTGGCGGGCCTGGTCTCAGTTGTGGCTCGACGCGCGGGACCGTCTCTCACAGGATGCGCCGCCGCGCTTCAATCGCTGGTCGACCGAGGCGCTCGCCTGCGCTTAGGCCCACTCTGGAGCAAGTCCAACCACCCAAGTCCGAGGAGCGACGATCATGGCGATGAAAATCACCCGGCTCGAAACGATCTGGCTAGACGACCAGCCCAATACCACCTGGGTCCGCATCCACACCGATGACGGTTTAATCGGCCTGGGTGAGACGTTCTATGTCCCGCGGGCGATCAGCGCGATGGTCCACGACGTGTTCGCCAATCTGCTAATCGGCAAGAGCGCCTTCGACATCGAGAGCCTGTGGCAGAACATGTTCTACACGGTCAACTTTTTCGGCTATGGCGGAAGCGAGACGCGGGCCATAAGCGCCGTGGACGTGGCCCTGTGGGATTTGCTTGGGCAGTACACCGGCCAGCCGATCTATAACCTGCTGGGCGGGCGCTGCCGGGAATCGATCTGGATCTACAACACCTGCGTCGGGCACGGCAAACACCAGGACTACAAGCGCTGGGCCGAGGGCCACACCGGCGAGCTGGCGGTCGAGTTGCTCACTCAGGGCATCAAGGCCATGAAGATCTGGCCCTTCGACCAGTTTGGCGTACCGTCAGGCGGGCCGCTGGGGACGCGGGCGGGCGCGGGCGCGGTGGGGCCCGTTGGCTATCACCTCAAACACGAGGACTTGCTGAAGGGTATCTCGTATGTCGAGGACATCCGCAAAACGGTGGGCGACAAGATGGAGATCTGCATCGAGGGACACGCCCGTTGGAGTCTGACCGAGGCGACCAAGATCGCCCGCGCGCTGGAGCCGTATGACGTGATGTGGATGGAGGAGATGATCCCGCCCGACAACGTCGAGTCGTATGCCCGGCTGAAGCACGACACGAAAGTGCCGCTGTGCGTGAGCGAGCGCCTGATCTCCAAGTTCGGCTTCCGCGAGGTCATCGAGAAGAACGCCGCCGACATCATCATGCCCGATATGGCCTGGTGCGGCGGGCTGACCGAGACGCTCAAGATCTGCCACATGGCCGAGACGTATCTGCTGCCGATCACCAGCCACGACTGCATCGGCCCGGTGGCGCTGTGGTCGGCGGCGCATCTGATGCTGCACATCCCCAACGCCAAGATCGTGGAGACGGTGCGAGCCTACTACGACGGCTGGTACAACGATGTGATGACCGAACCGATCCAGATCCGCGACGGGACGATCACCTTGGCTGGAAAGCCGGGCCTGGGGACGGCCCTGCGCGAGGAAGTGCTGCGCCGGCCCGACGCGCACATGGAATGGTCGGACGAAACGCGCCGGATCAACATGTCGAAAGGCTAGGAGACACACCCATGACCAGCTTGACCGAACAACAGCTTGCCCAATTCAACACCTTTGGCTACCTTGGACTCCAAGGTCTGCTTGCGGACAAGGCCGACCGCATCATCGAGGAGTTCGAGACGCTGTGGGCGAGCCATGGCGGCGGACACGGAGGCAAGCCGCATGACGGCACGGCCCGCTCGGCGATGGTCCAATTTCTGGATCAAAGCGAGTATCTCTCGACGCTGCTGGACGATCCCCGAATTCATGATGCCGCGGCGAGCATCCTCGGCGATGACTTCAACTACATGGGCAGCGACGGCAACTTCTACGCCGGCGATACCAAGTGGCACTCGGACGGGTATGGCGGCCGCGGCGGGTTGAAGCACATCAAGTTCGCCTTTTACCTTGATCCGCTGACCGGCGACACGGGCGCGTTGCGGGTGATTCCCGGCAGCCATCGGGTGGGCGAGCCCTTCGCCGAACAACTGGAGAAGGAAATACGAAAGAGCGACGAGATTTGGGGCATCCCGGGCAGTCAGGTACCGGCGGTCGCGCTGGAGACCCAGCCGGGCGATGTGCTGGTGTTCAACCACGACATCAAGCACTCGGCCTGGGGCGGCTCGAAGCGGCGCCGGATGTTCACGATGAACTGCTGCCAGCGCTATCCCGAAGACAAACTCCAGAATCTGCGCGACTATATCGCGGGCGGCGCGCGCTTTTGGGTCGAGCGCTCGTACGACGAGACGATCGTGCGCACGGCCAGCCCGGAGCGGATGGTCCATCTCGAGCAGTCGCGGGCCAATGACGGGCACCTGGCCGAGCTCAGCCGCAAGCGCCGCCTGGAGATGCCCGAGCCCGCCCGCGGCTGATCGTTCCATGGAGGCAACATGTCATCGTTAGCCAAGGTCGTCGCTGAGACAAACGTCCGCCCGGGCAGCGTCATGGCCTGGTGGCTGAGCGGCACCGGCTTTGTGTTCAAGACGCCGGCCGGGACGCAGATCTACGTCGACCCGTATTTCAGCAACTGCGTCTCACGGATCTTCGGCATCGAGCGGGCGGGGCCTCCGCCGATCCCGGTCGAGGACGCCCAGCCCGATCTGGTTATCGCCACGCACTGGCACGAGGACCATCTCGATCCGGAGGGGCTGCCAATCCTGGCCCGGCGCACAAAGGCTGAATTTCTCTGCCCGCCCTCATGCCGCTCGCGGCTGCTGGGCTGGATGGTTCCTGCCGCGCGGGTGATGGCCATCACCGAGGGCCAGAGTCACACTTTCCGCGACGTGACGATTACGGCGGTGGCCGCCCGGCACCTGGCCGGAATCCCCGGCTGGGAGGTGCCCGACGCGATCGGCCTGCTGATCGAGGCGGAGGGCGTGCGGATCTATCACACCGGCGACACCGAGTACGACCTGCGCTTGCGGGCCCTGGCCTATGACAAGACGCGGCCCATCGACGCGATGCTGACGGTCATCAACGGCGCGGGCGGCAACATGAACGCCCATGAAGCCGCCCTGCTGGCCTGGCACATCAAGCCCAAAGTGGTCATCCCCATGCACCACATCCTGTGGAAGGAATTCAGCGGCGGCGAGCAGGGCACACTCGATCCGGCGCTCTTCGCCGACACGTATCGCAAACTGGGCGGGAGCGGGCAGGTCCGCGCGCTCAACGTCGGCGAAGGCATCGAATTGACCCGCGCATGACATCGCAATCAGCAAGCACCCCGAACCGATGGCGCCGCCTGATATTCCAGGCGCGCTCTGGGACCGGCGCCATCTACTCACATACCCCCAAACCCAAGATATGAACACACCAAACGAAGAACTGGCCAAAGCGTGTGAAGAAATGCGGACGCTGTGCGACGTGGCGCTGCTGTCGTCGATCCACCACGTCACCTACGCCAGCGGGTTTGAAGTCCCGCATGCGGTCGGCGTGTCGGCCGTCACCGTCTACGCG
>JBKJQK010000163.1:0-3336 GCA_046594095.1 Anaerolineae bacterium
ACCTGCTCACCGGTCGGCATGGTCTCTTCAATTGTTACGAGGCCTTCATTCATATCGTTGATTCGATGTTCAACCAGCACGCCAAATGGCTCAAGGTCACTTCGCACTGGTGTTCGCTTAACATCGAGTCGAGCACGCGCCCGGTGGGCGCCAGCCATTCGTCGTTCGGCACGGTCGCAGCGTCCCATTGGCGTTTGGTCACTTCAAATAGCGCCCCCAAGCCGTTGGAGAGTGTCTCGTCCGGGCCGAAAACGCGGAAATTGCGCTGTTCGCCGTTCAGTTTTGCCACGTCGCGCAGGAAGGGCCCGAGCACACGCGTATCACCGACACCACGAACCCCGGGCGCCGGCACATCGACCGCGTAATCGCGAAATTCCGGCATGCGCAAATCACGCAGCAATATGCCGCCGTTAGCATGGGGATTGGCACCCATGCGGCGCGTGCCCTTGGGCGCGAGTTCGGCCAGTTCCGGTCTCAGGCGACCCTGCTCATCGAAGAGTTCCTCCGGCCGATAACTCTTGAGCCAGTCATTCAGCAGCTTCAGATGTTCGGGAGGCGCCGTGGGCGATACGGCGATTGGGACCTGATGCGCGCGGAAAGTGCCCTCGATCTGCAGGCCATCGACCATCTTTGGCCCAGTCCAGCCTTTGGGAGACTTCAGGACGATCATCGGCCAGCGCGGACGGGTTGCATTGCCTTGAGCGCGCGCGTCCTGCTGGATTTTTCTGATCTGCTCCACCGCCTTGTCGAGTGTCGCGGCCATCGCCTCATGCATCAGCGCGGGCTCGTGACCCTCCACAAAGTAGGGTGTCCATCCACAGCCTCGCAGGAATTGTTCCAATTCCTCATGTTCTATGCGGGCTAGGATAGTCGGGTTACTGATCTTGTAGCCGTTGAGATGCAGGATCGGCAGAACAGCGCCGTCGGTTACCGGATCGAGAAACTTGTTCGAATGCCATGCGGTGGCCAGCGGCCCCGTCTCCGCCTCGCCGTCGCCGACAACGCAGGCGACGACGAGATCGGGATTGTCGAATACCGCCCCGAACGAATGGCTGAGCGAATAGCCCAGTTCGCCCCCCTCGTGGATCGAGCCCGGGCATTCCGGCGATGCATGGCTCGGAATGCCCCCGGGAAATGAAAATTGCAGAAACAGCTTTTGCAGTCCCGCCTCGTCCTGGCTGATATTGGGATAGATCTCGCTGTAAGTGCCCTCAAGGTAAGTGTTGCCCACGACGGCCGGGCCGCCATGCCCGGGGCCGGAGACGTAAATCATGTCGAGGTCGTATTTCCTGATGACCCGGTTCAGGTGCACATAAATGAAGTTCTGGCCGGGGGTCGTGCCCCAATGACCCAGCAGCATGTGCTTCACATCCGCCAGCGTCAGCGGCCGCTTCAGCAGCGGGTTGTCGTAAAGATAAATCTGGCCAACCGACAGATAATTAGCGGCGCGCCAATAGGCGTCCATGTTGCGCAGCAGTTCCGGAGCGAGTGTCTTTGCCTTTAGATCCATCTTTCAAATTCCTTCGTTTACTCGCATAGGCCGATAACGCTGCGGACCGATCTTGCATTCATCAGTTCTTCAGCCAGGTCGCGTTGCGCATTATCCGTACGGATGCTTCCGGCAAATGCTCCGCATCGTACGGGACTGAGCGGTCGCAACTCCTCAATCATCTCGGACGTGATTCGCTGCGGTTTCCAGTGCTTCGGTCCGCCCGGCTGCCGCATGATATTTTCTGCGGATATCGTCGATGTTCACGGTCGGCTCCGGCGTCTTGATGCCGAGGCTTTCCATCGTGTCGACGATGATCTGCGCGATTGCCAGGTTGCGGAACCATTTGTGATCGGACGGAATCACGAACCACGGCGCGTCCCCGGTACTGCATTTTCCAATGGCGTCCTCATAGGCCCGCTCGTAGCTTGCCCAGTATTTTCGTTCTGAATAATCGCTCTCGCTGATTTTCCAGTGCCGCGCGGGGTCTTCAAGCCGCTGCCCGAACCGTTCCAGTTGCTCCTCTTTACTGATGTGCAGGAAGAATTTCAATATGTGAGTTCCGTTGACGACGAGTCGCCGTTCGAAGTCATTGATCTGCGCGTAGCGCTCCGAATAGACTGCTTTTGAAACCAGATCGTGAACCCGCGTTATCAGCACATCCTCGTAGTGTGAACGATTGAAAATCGCGACCTCGCCGCGCTTGGGTGTCTCCTGCTCTACGCGCCACAAAAAATCGTGAGCGAGTTCCACTGCCGATGGTTGCTTGAAGCTGGCGACTCGGCAACCCTGTGGATTCATCGAGCCGAAGACGTGCCGGATCACGCCATCCTTGCCCCCCGCGTCGAGAGCCTGAAGGCAAATCAGCAGCGAGCGCTTCTGTTCCGCGTAAAGCTGAAACTGCAATTCGTCCATTCGCCGTCGCAGTTTCTCGATCTTCGACTGCGCTGATTTCTTCCTTTCGTGCTTGTCTACAAACCGGGGATCGAAGTCCTCAAGCCGGATGCGACTTCCCGGCGCGATGCGAAATTTCTTCCGATAGTTCATATTTCTTGAACCTGCGCTTTCGCCATCAGTGTTTTAAGTAAATATCCAGTGTGCTTGCAGGCCGGTGGAGTGTATGTTCGGCAGCGTACTTAGCAATTCGCCAGCGGGTACTGAGCGAGGTATCAACCCAGTTTTACGCGCACGCGATGCGAGGCGCCGTCGTCGACCAGTGCGATGGGGGCGAGTGGCGAGTCTTGCGCCACTTCGTCAACCTCGATTGCGACAATCCCCCGACAGACACCCATGGGATTCTCGACGGCGATGTCGTAACGTGCGGCGCCATGACGCAACGTGATCTCAAATCCCGCCCATGCCTTGGGAATGCACGGGTCGATGCGCAGACATGCACCCTCTACGCGCAAGCCGAGCTGCCATTCCAGGATCGCCCGGTACAGCCACCCGGCGGACCCGCTATACCAGGTCCAGCCGCCGCGTCCAACGTGATTCACGGCTGTATAGAGATCGGCGCAGGAAACATATGGTTCGACCTTATAGCGGGCAATCTTGTCCGCGTCGTCGGCGTGGTGAATGGGGTTGAGCATGGCAAGCAGCTCGCCTGCCTTGTCGCCATCGCCTAATTCGGCGAAGGCAATGGCCGACCAGATCACGCCGTGGGTGTACTGGCTGCCGTTCTCGCGCAGACCGGGCGGATAGCCCTTGATATAGCCGGGATCAGCGGGGCTAACGTCGAAAGCCGGCGTGAACAGCGCGATCATTTGGGCGTCGGGTCGAACCGCCAGGCGGTCCACGGCGTTCATTGCGCGTGTCGCGCGCTGCCGGTCGGCGGCGCCCGACAGTAC
>JBKJQK010000397.1:0-18980 GCA_046594095.1 Anaerolineae bacterium
CAGAAACGCCTGGATGATCTGTTCGCCGATGCGGGTTCGGCGGACCAGTGAGACGGGCCGGAGCCGGCGTGGCGCGCGCATTGTCCCGCTTGTTTCCATGTTTGTTTCGTTGTTAGCCGCCGCTGGTTAAGCGCGTGTTAAGGAAAAACGGCGCCAGGCGCGCAAACCTGACGCCGTTTGCGATGACTACTTGGTAGCTTCAAGCCAGGCTTGGCGGGCCTTGTCTACCTCGGCAGCCGGCGCTGGGAAGTAGGTGACCTTCCTGAGCGCGTCGTTTACCCGGGTGACGTAGAAGTTGACAAAGGCGGCGACCTGGGGCTTCTCCTTCAGGATTTTTGAGGTGCTGTAGAGAAAGAGCGGGCGGGCCAGCGGATACTTGGTATTGTCGACGTTCTCTCGATTGGGCTCGACACCGTCGATTGAGATGGCCTTGAGGCGCTTGCGCTCCGCATCGAAGTAGGCGTAGCCAAAATAGCCGATGGCATACTGGCTGCCTTCGACCCCGCGGACGAGCACGTTGTCATCTTCGCTGAGCTGCGGATTCGCGTTCAGGATGGCCCTTTTGTCCTTGTTCATCACCCGCTCGACGAAGTAGTCGAAGGTGCCGCTGTCCGTGCCGGGACTGAACAGGATGATCTTCTCGGTCGGGTAACCTGGGTCGACCTGGTTCCAGGTCTTATAGGTGCCCGAATAGATGTCGCGCAGTTGCGCTACCGTGAGCGACTTCAAGAATGGGCTTTCGTTGTCCATGACGACGGCAAGGGCATCTGTGGCGACCCGGAACTCGACCGGTTCGATGCTGTTTTTCTTGCATGTGTCGATCTGGGCGGCGCTGATCCTGGCGCTGGCGTTGGAGATATCGGTCTCGCCCTTGCAAAAGCGCTCGAACCCGGCGCCGGTGCCGATGCTGTCGATGGTGATCTGGCCCTTGTAGCCTTCGTCCTTGAAGATTTCGGCCATGCGCTGCGAAAGCGGAAACACGGTCGAGCTTCCGGCCGTAACGATGTTGCCCGTAACCTTAAGCGGATCGACGGAAGGGAGCGCGGGTCCGCCCGAGGCGGGTTTTGGCGGGATAGCGGTCGCGGGGGCGCTGGTGAGCTTGGGGGCTGGCGATGGGCCAGGGGATGCGGCTGCCCCGCATGCCGTCAGTAGCGCAGCGGCGATGGCGGCGGATGTCAAAATGGCTTTGGTATTCATATTTCTCCTGTTTGCTCGAACAGGATGGGGCCGCAGTGTTAAGTTAAAGGAGCAAAGAGATTAAATCTATTTTATGGACAGGGTTTACCCACAGGGCAGGGTCAGGGCAGTGCTCCAGCGGTCACTGCGGGTAGAAACGCCCGATTGCGTTTGGGCGTTTCCCCAATTGTGAAGGTCAACAACGGCGCAAGGTTGTCCCAGGCGGGCGCGCCATCGCTGATTGCCGGCCAGCGCTCACCGCCCACCCGGTCATAGACTCCCGAATAAATGCGGTAGTCCCCGGCCGGGAGATTTCCAGGAAGTGTGAATCGATGGGTCAATTCGATCCCATCGCCAGGCAGGTAGGACAGCGTCGAACGCGCGCCTTGCTCGGGCGCGATGTCGTCCTGGGCGACAAGCCTTCCATCCGGGCCGATGACGTGAACAAACAGGGTCCCATCGCGTCCAGGCGTCTCGTTCACCCGCCAGAGTGTGCGGAGCTCCGTTTGGGCGCCCTGAATAATTGGCAGGCGGGCGTCAAAACTGGTGAGCGTCAGCGGGCCGATCTGGACATTGACGGCAAACTGCCCGGCGGGCAGCGGAGGGGAGCGAGGGTGCTCTTCGACGCGCACAATCCCAACGAGCAGCGCGCCCAGGACGCGCCCTTCGTTCATCCTGGCGAGATTCAACCGGTACAGACCGGGTTTGAGCAAGCTGGGGGCCTGGAGTGAATACTGGTCTCGGATCCACTCATTGGTCGGCCAGGCGGCGGGCCGGAGATCCGGCGGTCCGGCGATCCGTTCTACGGATGCGAGATCGTCCCCGATGAGGGACGCAAGGCTCAGTCTGACCTGCCAGGCGGTACCGGCCGGTTGCTTGCTCATCCATGTCAGGACAACCGGGAGCGCGTTTCCCGGCCGGATTACCGGCGGGTATTCAGCCAACACCAGGGCGACACCGGGGCTCTCAAGGGCGGGCGCCCGGGAAGGGCCGGCCCGGACTCGCAGGCAGCAGGCGATCTCGGCGCTGCTTAACGAGGTGGACACCGCGGGCGCCAACGCGCGACCGGATTCGCTCACTTCTCCGATATCAAGGGAATACCGGATTGGGGGCAATCCCGCCGGCAGAAGCAACGTATGGTCGGTCCGGCAGATCCGACCCGGCACGCACGAAGGCGGCAACGACCTCAGTTCCGACGCGACCTGCCACGTCATCCAGATATCGTTCTTTACGTCTCTGAGCCGAATTGACACAGAAGCGTTGTCTGGCACGGTGCTTCCACGCGCCCAGTACAGAGACAAATGGGCGGAATTGGTTGTGCCGTATGGGCTGCCTGGGCTCAGGCGGTAACCGGCAATGTGGGTGGCCGTGTCTCCGGCTGGCGCGCGCAGTGGGATCGCGTCGGCCGGCAACGCATCGGCGCTGGGCGTTGCCGTGTCATACCGATCGAGTTGGAGTATGTTCGTTCGCGCATTAAAGGTCGTCCGGCCCCGCCGGTCAAAGGGCGCCAGAATCTGCCTCACTTCAGCGCTCATATAACCCCCGTCGCCGCCGGTGTTCGCGTGCCAGATCCGGGTGTATCTGGATTGGAGCCGCGCGCTGAGCTCGGACACGCCGGCGGTCCCAAACCACTGGCGGGCGAACAGGATGTCGATCGGCAAATCCCCGAGGTACTCTTTCATGACAAGTTCCGGGGTGTACAGATTGATCATGAGCGCATCCCCGGGCTGCCACTCCTGGCGGATGTAGCGCGTCAACTCCAGCCAGTTGTCCTGCCAGGTTGGCGTGCGCACAAATGCGCTTGCCAGGCCAAAGGTATTCAAGACGATGATGAGGGTGGTGATGATTGCGCTGGCGGCAATCCGAGCCCATCGCCGGAATTCGCCAGGCTTGTCATACCGCTTCAGACGTGTCCAGACCAGACCCGCCGTGTAGCCGAGCACCACGTGCATCATCGGAACCACGATGATGACATATCGAAAGGTGGGCGGGTTCTCGAGAAAGTACGAGAGCGCCGTCCAGAACGCGATGGGAGTCGCGATGGAAAGAGCCAGGAGGGCCCGCCGGCGGAGGTAATCCCGCGAAATGGGCAGGACAAGGCCGATCACCACAAGCGCGGCGATCAGGACCTCCAGCCATCCCCCGGTGGGATCCGCGGCGTTCATCCCAAAGGTCGAGGCTCCGAGGGCTTCGTGCACAACGTATAGAAACGGAACCTGGACTCCGGAGGGCTGCCTCAGGGTTGACCAGGCCAGACTCATCGCCTGGCGGACCGTGGCGGATGGGCCAGGAAAGAGCAACAGCATGGCTGCGACTCCGGCCAGAAGCATCGCCAGCCCTGCGACCCTTGCAAGGCCAATGCGACGAAACCGGGTGGCGTTCACCAGCACCACGAATGCCGCCTGAGCCAGAAACAGGCTGCCCGAACTGTAGTGGGTAAAGATGGCAACAATTGAAGCGACAAGCCAACCCGCAAGAAACGTCAGGCGCAGGCGCGAACCCAGGATTGCGCGGGCTAGAAAGTAGGTCGTCAGCGCGGCGATGGCCGGGGTGACCGTGTACATCCGGATCTCCCATCCGTACCATTGATACGCCGGGCAGAGAACCGCCAGGGCCGCCGCGAGCAGCGCGGCCCTGGCTCCGAATAACTTGCGCGCCAGGGCATACGTCAGCGGGACCAGCAGAACGGCCCAGAATACGGAGAATACACGCATACCGAATTCGCTGAACCCCCCAACGTCCAGCCACAGCTTGAGGGCCGCGAAGTAGAGCGGAGGATGGATGTCGGTTGTCGATATTCCCTGAAGGTTGACGAAATTCGTGAAGACGGTTGGCCAGGAGCCGAGCACCCGGTACAGCGTAAAACCCTCGTCCACCCAGTACACCCGGGACGTCAAGTCCGTCATCCGGAGACCGAACGCAACCAGGGAAAACAGGACAATGACCCAAAACGCGGGGCCCGAACGCTCCCCTTTCAGGGATCGAGCAGCCGCCCTATCCTTCGGCGCGCCCGCAAAGGTTGCTCCCATATCGGCGACGCATTGTGCCATAGCCGAATGGCCGTGCGCCGCGGGTGTTCTACAATCGACGCTCTGCCGTGGTGACAAACGCGAGGCCGCGCCAGCAGCCCGTCTGGGCTGATTGCCTGCTATGTCAATTCAGTCTTCCTTGGGTTCAGTGAGGTGTGGGTGAAGACCCGCATCCGGCGTCATTGGCCGGTCTTGATTGCAGTCGCGCACATGTGCCTGGCGGTTGTTTTCGGCGTGATCAATCCGCCTTACGAGGGACCGGATGAGACGGGCCACTTTGCATATGTCAACCACACCGTGGAAACCCGGAGCCTGCCAAGCGTCCTGGATCAAGCTGACCGCGCCTTGCTCGACCAATCGCATCAGCCGCCCCTCTACTACGTCCTCAACGCGGCTTTGACGGGTTGGATCGACCGAAGCGACAATGTGGCGCCGGTTCCGAACGTCTTTGCCTACGACGGCACCAACCGGCGGGGCGTGCGGTTTCTCCTGCGCCAGCCGGATGAGGCTTTTCCCTGGCGGGGTGCTTTGCTGGCCTTGCATGCGGCTCGCCTTGTGTCCGCCATTTTGGGCGGAGTGACGATTTATCTGATCGCCCTTACCGCGCAACAGGTATTCGCCGCCCGGCCCGCCGCCGCGGTATCTATGGCGTCCCTGGCCGCATTCAATCCGCAGGTTGTGTTCACATCGGGCATGGTCAGCAACGACGTCATGGTTAGCCTGGTTGGCGCGGCGACGGCCTGGGTCCTCGTTCGGATCGCGCTGGCGCAGGGTGAGCCAAACCGGCGCCTGTTCGTGCTGGCAGGGCTGGTCCTTGGATGTGGTGTCCTCGCCAAAAACAGCAGCTATGCGCTGGTGGCTTTCGGCGCTGCGTGCCTGTTCGCTGTGGCGATCTGGAGAAAGTGGCCGGTCCGCGAAACGATTATGCGGTTTGCGCTGGCGGGAGCGGCCTTTGCGCTCCTGGCTCTCCCCTATTTCGCGTCGAATCTCATTCGCTTCGGCCGGGTGATCGTCGACCGCAATCTGGCCAATCCGCTCCTGGACAGGCCCACCAGTGTCATCGGAGAAGGGCTGGGGGTCGCCCTGCGCGACCAGTGGCTTCCCCAGATATTTGTCAACGCGTTCCGGACCCTGTGGGGCGGCTTCGGCTGGGGGAATGTTCAGTTCCCGGCCGTGATCTATGACGCGCTCGCGATCTTCTGCGCGATGGGTCTGTTGGGCGCGCTGGCGGGTTGGCGGCGGGCCGAATCGCGAGAGCGCGCCAGCATGGCCCTGTTCGCGGGTCTTGGCCTGGCGATGATGGCGCTGCCGCTTTATCGGGCGGTCTACTTCCAGTCGCCGTCCTTGATGCCGGGGCGCTATCTCATGCCGGCCCTGGCCGCGTATGCCGGCATCGTCAGTTTTGGCTGGGATGACCTCCTTTCTCGGGTGCCCGTTCCGGGCCTTCGGCGGGCGTGGGCGGCCGGCTGCGCGCTGGCGCTGCTCAGCCTGTCGATTGCGACTCCGATCGCGCTATTTGGACCGGCCTACGCGCCTGTCGTTCGGCAGACGCCGCCTGGGGAGCCCTTGCTTACTTTTGAGGACAAGGCTCAACTTGTGTCGCTTGAAGCCGAAAATATCGCTCTGCAGGACCGCGAGGGTGCCCGGCAATATGCGCGGGTGCGCGCCACCTGGCGGGCGATGAGTCGCTCCGATGCCCAACTCGCGTTTGGGCTGAGTGTGCTTGGCCGCGACGATGACGTGCTGGGAATGACGAATGTCTTTCCCGCGCGGGGCAACTATCCGGCCACGAACTGGCGTCCCGGAGACACGTGGGAAGAGACCTACGACATTCTGGTGGAGAAACCGTGCGCGGACCTGCCGTCGCTCGGCCATATCAATGTGGCAGTCTACGAGGCCGTACTGCAGGAGGCTGGCAGCGCTCTCCCAACCGTGAAAGCGGGGCGAAGTCTGTTGGCTCAAGATGCCCAGGGGCGGCCAGCCACGCCGATTGTGGGGCGTTTCCGGCTGGGCGAGCCGTCCCAGATGGCGGTTTTCTGGCAACCTGCGCTGGCGATGCTCGGCGGAATCGGCCTGCGCCAGATTGTTGCGCCGCAGGAGGCTAGAGCGGGCGGAGCGATCACGGTCATGCTGACTTACGAGATGTGGAACAACAACGGCAGGGAGGCCCGCGCCTTTGTGCATGCGCTGGATGCGGCCGGCGGCCTGATCGCCCAGGATGATCACGCTCCCTCGGGCGGGTTCTATCCGACCGATTTCTGGCGACCGGGTGAATGCGCGACGGAGTCATTCAACCTGCGGCTGCCGGCCAACGCGCCAGGCGCGCTTCGGCTTGTGACGGGTTTCTATGACGCGCGCACTCAGCAGCGTTTTGTGACTGGCACGCCCAACGATGTGGTTGGAATCGGTGACGTGCGGGTAGCGCCTGGACCGTAACGTGGAGGAAAGTCGCCGGCTTGAAGGAGATTCTGTCTCCGCGTAACGGGAGGCTTCCAGATCGTGTTGGTCATGGCTCCTGGTTCATCCCCCAAAAGTGGTGCCAACTTCAAAGAGGGTTAACGGCGCCTAAGATGGCGCCTGGAGACCATCATGAAGGGCAAGAATCACAGTAGCGGGCAAAGGGAACCAGCGGAAACGCCTGCGCGGTCTTGCGCGCGGAGCGGCCCAGGCAGGTGTTTTCATGGAATTTCGTGTACGACGCAACAGACGACGGCCGCCAACTAAAGTGGCTGTCGATCATCGACGGATACATCCGGGAATGCGTGGCGCTGGAGGCGGAATGGTCAATGGACAGCAAGTATGTGCTGGACGTCATCCTGCGCGTGATCGGCCAATAGGGGAAACCGAGTTCATCCGCTCGGACAACGGCAGCGAGTTCATCGCCACGGCGCTTGGGGCCGCGCTCCAGAAAGTCGGCGTCGATGTGAAATGCATCGCGCCCGGAGCGCCGTGGGAGAACGGCTATGCCGAGTCGTTTCACGGTCAGCTCCGGGCTGCGCTGCTTGACATGGAGGTGTTCACCAGTTTGGCCGAAGCCAAAAGGCTGGGCAAAGACTATCGCAGGATGTACAACACCGAGCGCCCGCACGGCTCACTGAAGATGATGACACCCGTGGATTGGGCGGCGCAGCACGGTCGCCCTGAGCTTAACCGGCGGCCCGTTGAGTCAAGGGCGCACTCACGGGTCGGAAAGGCAGAAGCTCGGCATGCGCGCCCTGTGACACAACGGGCACCCAGCCAGTTCGCTCGGACGTAACCCTGCTGTCCCAAAACGAGCGCGGGATGCTTGACGAGGCGAAGCCCGAAGTCTCGGCCGTGCGTCTGAGTATTCATGGGGTGAGGTGATGAGAATATTCTCATCACGCCCTTACCTATCTTCCCCCCCCATACTGTAGGGTAAGTGAGTTTACCTTATTGGTTGCCAAATCAAGCGACGGTCAGCCAATTGGACAGGAAAATTGTTTGCGCCATCAAGGTCCGCATTGACAAAGGAAAATGGACAATGAGCATTACCTATCTCACCGCAGCGGAAAGGGTGTCAATCTGCCTGCCGTACGGGCTGAGACGCGTTCCCACCGCTCGGATCGCCACCCAGTTGGACTTGCCAGATGTGCTGCGGTCGGGCGATATCGCCCTGGCGCGCCTTGAGAAGATCAACAAGAACACGCGGCTTGAACTCGCAAACGGCCGCCTGAAGACATTGCACGAGGGCACCTTGCTCGCCGTCGTCTTCGGGAACCGATACGCGACTGAACAGTTCGAGGGCTATGCGCGCGCTGATGGCAATGCTTGCGACCTTTTGTCGATGGGCGGTCTGTGCGGCCTGGTCGAAAGCAAACATGCTGATGTGGCTGAACCTAGCAAGTTGCGCCTGCTTGGCGCCCTGGGGGACGAAACGGAGCGCGCGCTTCATCTGCGCGAATTTTCCCTTGCGCCGGTGTCTATATCCAAGCTTCCACAGGTCATTGTAGTATGTGGCACGTCGATGGACAGCGGAAAAACGTTTACCTCGATGAGCCTGACGATTGGTTTGCGGCGCCTAGGGCGACGTGTCGGCTCGATTAAGCTTACCGGCACCTCGGCGGGACGAGACACGTGGACCATGGTGGATGCCGGCGCCGAGCCCGCCTTCGATTTCGTCGATGTCGGATTTCCTTCCACGTATATGAGCACGGTTGACGAGTTGCTTCACATCTACCGCGTGTTGTTGTCACAGGCGGCGGCGCAGAACGCCGAGTCGGTGGTCATCGAGGTTGCCGACGGTCTATTGCAGCGCGAGACGTCTGCCTTGCTGCAGGATACCCGCTTCACATCGACCGTGAATAACTGGGTCCTCGCCGCGGGAGACCCCATGGGGGCTGTAGCAGGCGTGCAATTGCTCCGCAAATGGGGGATCGAGCCCACTGCAGTTTCCGGCCTTCTCACAAAGAGCCCGTTGGGCATGCGGGAGGTCGAGGCAGCGACTGGCGTCGCCACCTTCACCGCGAAAGCGATACAAGCCGGCGCACTGAATTGCAGCCTCCTATCGCCAATAGCGCCACCGCCGGAAGCCCAGTTAAGGCGGGAAGACTGGCACGTGGCTGAGCAAACGGCATGAGGTACGGGAACGTCTTCGTGTGGACCGCAGATTCCAGCGCTCTCGGCGGTCACATTGACGAACGTATTGAAGCTCTCTTGCGCCTTTGCGACGAGGGAGAAGGAGATGGCCGGTTGTGGGGCCGCTTTGCGCGAGTGCGCAATGGCGGCGCCGCAAACGAACTTGACCCGGTCACCGGCGCCGTCCTATCTGTTCCGATCGGGGATGCGGTTCCGGGCGCTGACGGCAACTTCAACTATGGCCGGCATAGGGGAGGTGGCCGCCTTGACAGGGTTCTGGTGGCCGACCCAGGTCTGCGTGAGCGTTACATTGAGGCGTCGCACTTTGGCGAGGTAAACACCTACTACCATCTTGACCGAATGGCGGCGTACGTTGATGGCTTGCTGAGCGAACTTGGCGCGCCCGGTCTCCCGCAGGTCATAGGCGTCGTCAACGCACACCATGGCGGAGTGGAACAGCCCGCCGAGCCGGATGGCTTATCGGCGCGAGACCCGCGGCTGGCCTTCCAGGGCGGACACTATCGATTGCCCAGCCGGCACTTCGACATGCCAGAGGTCGAACCGCTCTCGCCTGACGGCGAAATTCATCTTGGCCCCGGCCGGAAGTTGCTCGAATACGGGGCTTTGGTTCAGGCCACTGGCGGCCGCTACAGGGCAAACGCCTCGCATAACGCCGGGATCATCTATCACGAATATGGCCACCACGTGACTCGCCACACGGCCGACTTCCGCGCAAACGCTTACCGCCGCCCGGATCGTAACGACAACCACAAAACTGCGCTGGATGAAGGAACGTGTGACTACCTGACCGCGACACTGTTGGGCACGCCTCACATTTGGGCTTTCCACCGTCGTCACGATGAGGTCGCCACACACCCGCGCAGTCTTGTGTCGTCAATGACGATGGCCGACTTCGATCATGGCCCGGGCGCGGACTCGCACGCGAACGGCACGATTTGGGCAGCCGCACTCTGGGATGTGCGGGCGCGCCTCGCGGCCGAACCAGCCGGGGCGCGAGCGGCTGATTTGCTCGCGCTACAAACGCTTTTGCTCATCGGGCGGTTAACCGGCGCGGCGGATCCACCCACGCCCGCGAGCGTCAGCGCTGTGCGCGCCAGCTATTCGATTGGACTTAGCGCATTTCTGCGCGCCGATGAGCTTTTGAATGCGGGGCAAAACCGCGGCAGCATCCTGGCCGCCTTCGGCCGACGGGGAATTCAGCCCAATCCGGTTCTGAATTGGGAGAACACACGACCGCGGCCAGCCGCGCGTTCGAACTCCCAGTCGCCCGCGCCGATCGAGAATCCATCGTCGCCCAAACATGGGGGGACATCTCTACGGGGTGTTGCAATGGACCATATTCCCCCGGACGAATCCCTGTTGAGTGGGAAAGCGCTTGAAGCGTGGCTCAAAGAACTGAAAGAACCTCCGCTGTCATTTATAGCCGTGGGTGATACCATGCTCGGAGAGCGGACCAAGACGATCATTGCGGAGAACGGAGCGGACTACCCGCTCGACGCAGTCCGGCCGCTGCTCAGCCGTGCCCGGATCGTCATGGGAAACCTGGAAGGTCCGTTCGCGCGCCACGAACGTGCCGCGAGTCGCGCGTACTCGTATCGAGTGAAGCCAGAGCTTGCGAGTGCCCTTTCACGGGGTGGCATTAATGTCGTGACGCTGGCGAACAATCACCTGCTTGACTGCGGTCGAACAGGTGTCCTGGAAACGTTGGACGCGCTCCACAAAGCGGGGATCGCATCCGTTGGCGGCGGGAAAAATGAGCATGAAGCGCATCGCTCCGTAGTAGCGCAAGATGGTGCGTTGAGAATTGGACTACTTGCCTACTACTGGAATCGGCGCACAGCGGCCACCGACAGGCAACCGGGCAGCGCTATGGACAGTCCGGAGAGGATTGCCGCGGACATTGGCCGGTTGCGGGAAAAGGCTGACCGGGTTGTCGTCACATTTCACTGGGGAGTGCCGTATGAGCGGGCTCCCTCGGCGGAAGACCGAGCCAAGGCCCACCTGGCCATCGAGTGCGGGGCGGATGTCGTCATTGGACACCATCCGCATGTTATCCAGCCGCTCGAAATCTATCGCGGTTGCCCAATCTTCTATAGCATTGGCAATTTTGCGTTTGGCACTGGGAATAGCCGCGCCGAGGGATTGGCGATCGGCTTTCGTTTCGAGGACGCCCGGACGTTGATCTACGTCTTTCCACTTTACGTAAAGAATCGCGATCCGCGCGTCAACTATCAGCCAAAGGTTCTGACCGGCTCAGGGGCCAGGCGCGTGTTGGGTCACCTGGCTGAGCTCTCGGGCCCGGACGGTTCTGCGCTCGCCGTTGAGACTTTTCGAGCGAAGCTCGAACTGCCATACAATCGCAAGCGCCATCCGGCGACCAGTGTTCATGGCGATTCACTCTAAGGCCACAACCTCCGAGGTCAGCACCCGGGTCTGGGTCGGTCTCTTTATACCTTACCTTCGTCCTTTCCGGGCAAGGCTGGTGTTGGCGGTCGTCGGGATGATGCTTGACGCCGGATTGACCGTTCTTCGCCCCTGGCCCCTCAAAGTCGTGATTGATCGCGTGCTCAGTGGAAAACACACCCGCCTGCCGTTGATCGGCACCTGGCTGGACAGTCTGACAATAGACCCGACGTATGTTCTGATGGCCGCTTGCGCGTCGACCCTCCTGATCGCCCTTGGCACCGGCAGTCTGACCTATCTGTACACAAGGGCCACCGGGAGTGTTGCCGAACGTTTCGTATTTGCCCTGCGGCGCGATTTGTTCGCCCACATGCAGCGCCTCTCGCTTCGGTTTCATGACAGCCAGCGAACTGGGGATCTCACCACCCGGATCACCAATGATATGCGCGCCGTCGAGGATCTGGCCACCGAAGGGCCGATCACGTTTGTGTACAACGCATTTCTTCTCCTTGGGATGGTGGTCGTGATGCTGACGCTGAACTGGCAATTTGCCATTGCGGCGTTATCCGTAACACCGCTGCTTTTCTGGACCATTCTCCGTTATACCAAACGGATCAAAGCCGCCACGCGGGATGCGCGAAGAAGCGACGGCCTTCTTGCTTCCGTCACCCACGAGACCCTTGCATCAATACGAATCGTCCAGGGGCTCGCGCAGGAAGACCAACAGGATGCCAGATTCCACACCCAGAACCTGGGTGGATTGCAGGCGCGCCTAGTGAGCATTCGCTACCAGGCGCGCGTAGCGCCCCTGGTTGATATTCTTGCCGCAGTCGGGCTCGCGGCAGTCATGTGGTTCGGCGCCACTCGGGTTCTGGCGGGAGAACTGACGACCGGCGACATGGTGGTTTTCTTCGCATACGTGACCAACCTGTATGGTCCAATGAGGGCATTGTCGCGCTTGTCCTATACCTTCAACCGGGCTGGGGTCAGCGCGGAAAGAATCGCGGAGGTGCTGCGTACCCGTAGTGAAGTCAACGACGGACCCGGTGCCCGACCCGCGCCGAAACTGAAGGGCGCGATCGAGTTCCGGGATGTGTCATTTGAGTACGCTTCCGGGCATCAGGCACTCTCGGGGATAAACCTGCGAATCGCCCCCGGGGAGAAGGTGGCGATCGTAGGAGCGACGGGAGCCGGAAAGACAACGCTTGTGGGTCTCGTGCCTCGCTTCTTTGACCCCACAGCGGGTGCCGTTCTGATCGACGGCGCCGACGCCCGAAGTTACCAGCTACAGACTTTGCGCAATCAAGTGAGCCTTGTCCTTCAGGACTCGCTTCTTTTCAGGGGTACCATCCGCGAGAACATCGCGTTTGGCTGTCCGGGCGCCACCGATGAACAGATCTACGAGGCGGCATCCAAGGCGAATGCCTCGAGCTTCATCATGCGATCGCCAAATGGATATGACACGCTGGTTTCGGAGCGGGGGACGACCCTTTCTGGAGGCCAGAAACAGCGCATCGCCATCGCCCGCGCGCTGGTCCGGGATGCGCCAATCTTGATTCTGGACGAGCCGACAAGCGGTCTGGACGCGAGCTCGGAGCAGCTCGTGATCGAGGCGCTGGAACGAGCGGCCACGGGAAGAACGACCCTCATCATTGCCCACCGCCTCACCACAGTCCGATTCGCGGACCGGATCGTGGTCGTCGAGAATGGCATCATCGTAGAGGAAGGAGGCCATCAGGAATTGCTGCTTCGGAATGGAACTTACGCTCGGTACTATCGTCTTCAGTTCGACCCGGCGCCACACAATCCGGACCTCCAACATCATTATCGGAGCGCAACGAGTTGACCCCGCCGGACATTCCGGCGGGGTCAACTGTCTTTCTGTGTCGCCTGGTCCAGGATGACGCTTCCCGCGGTTTGGTCTATGCTCGCCAAATGAATAGCCGACCTGCGATCCGCATTGTCCTCGTTGCGTCGACACTCGGTTTTCGTGAGTCTTTCGGCCCCGGACATCCGTCCGCGGGCCGCGCTGGGTATCGAGTCTGAAGCTCCGGCGGCGTGCTCCACCGTCGGCGCGGTCTCTGGACACAACGTGACGCCCGGGCCAAGCGCTGGCGTCAACTGGTCGGGCTGCAATCTGACGAATACCTATGTAGCCGGTCTCGTCGTGAGCAACGCTATCCTGAGCGGGGCCAGCCTGACCAATGCCGACCTGCCCCGCGCCATTCTGCCCGGCGCCAACCTGACAAAAGCCAGCGTTAGTGAGGTTGACCTACCTACAAGCGGCCTGACAAACACGATATTGCTGCGCGCCAACTTGACGAATGCCGACTTTTCCGGCTCCTTCGGCAAGCCTGTTATCTACACCAACACAGCCTATCTCAACACGACCTGCGCGGACAAATCAAAGGTCACGTCACCTCGGATGTGCTGCGACCTGGTGGCCTTCGTCAGCAACGTCCAACGCTAGCGAGTCGACCTGGCGGACGTCGGATTTCTGCGTCTGGTCAGGTGCCACAGCTTCGGGTTCGATCCCTGTCGCGCCCACTTTCAGCCACGCTCCTGCCGGGCGAATCGGGTGGACAGCTTTTGCTGTCGTGACGGGGATGTTCTCGCGCCTCGCGAGTGCTGCCACAGCGGTATGATGCTTACCGAAGCAGCGTCCGCGGGCATTGAGGCGCTCGAGATCTTGTATTTGATTTCGCAGCCCGGGAGCAACTCCAATGACGATGACAAAACGCGCGCGATTCAATGCTGCCCTGCGCAGCGAGCCGGTTGATCGGGTGCCCATTTCGACCTGGCTGCACTTTGGGTCTGAGCATCTCAATGGCGAGGATAGCGCCCGCCGGCATGTCGATTTCTACAAGGCCTACGATTGGGACTACCTGAAGGTGATGAACGACTATCGCTTTCCGTTGCCAGAGATCAGGGCGGTCACCGGCAAGGCCGACCTTGCGCGGTTCGAGCCGCTCGGGCCGCGCGACGGAATTTCCGCGACCCAGCTTGACTGTCTGCGCCGGCTTCGGCAGGGATTGGGGCCGGACGTCCCCATCATCGAGACCCTGTTCAATCCGCTTCAGACCCTGGTGCGGGCTGCCGGGCGCGGGGCGCAACAGGTGGTCCTGGCCCATCCCGCCGAGGCCCGAGTCGCCCTCGAGGCGATCACTGAGACGTTGATCGCCTACCTGTTCGCGCTCAGGGATGAGGGCGTGGACGGGGTGTTCTATTCGATCAACGGAGCTGTTCAGACCGAGCAGGGCGGGCTGACTGACACCGAGTTTGAGACTTTTGTTGCGCCCTACGACCGGCGTATTCTGGCGGCCGCGGAGGGGATGGCCCGGATCGTTCACATCCATGGGGTAAACCTGCGTTTCGACCGGTGCGCCGATTACCCGTGCGAGGCGTTCAGTTGGTCGCACTTTAATAGCGCGCCCTCCCTGGCCGAGGCGCGCGCATTGACATCCGCGGCGCTGGTCGGTGGCATCGACGAACAGGCGATTGACCATCAGACCGAAATTGAGGCTGCAGCCGATGTCGTCCATAGCGCCGCCGAGGCGGGGACGCGCGGACTCATTCTCGGCCCGGGCTGCGCGATTCCGTCGGATACCCCCCATCACAACCTGCTGGCTGTGATCGAAGCCGCGCGGGCGATCAAGACCGACTGAAGCAAAACGCTCGGGACTCAAATCTGGAGATCCTAAGGTTCTTCAAGAACCTTAGGGTCTCCGTTGGGCGATGGGGCGCGGTAGCGCCTTACGCTTGCGGTATTCGACGGCCCCCGTTGCGCCCAACCAGCGTGCCCACATCACCCGGTCGCCCAACCCGGGCGCGCCGATCTCGACCGCATCGCCGGGTGCCATATCCAGCATGTTTTCGCTCCAGGCGATCTCGTCGCCTGGCGCGCTGAGCCATATGCCCTTCGCCGGGCGGGCAACCTCGAGACGAAGCCGGTCCTGCCCCAGGCGCATTATGGTCAGGCCCGGATCCGGAAGGTTGACGGAGCGATAGGGCTCGCGCCAGGCCATCGCGCCGCCGATCACTTCGCCCGAGCGAGTCAGGCGCAGACTCAGGACGTCCTCCGCGGTCAAGATTCCGAAGTCCATCTTGAGCGGCAGCGCGGCATTGGCCGGGCAGAGCAAGTCCAGCGTTGAGCGCAGGGCGAGCGCGCCGTCGAGCTTCCAGACACTCGCCTCGATCGACACGAGCGCCTCAGCCATCAGGTCGCTGACCAGCCAGGCCTCGGCCGATCCGCCCTTCCGACGCGCGCCAACGGCGAGGGGCGCAAGCGCCCGGCGAGTCACATACCAGGCCGGTTTTGGCGCCGCGTCGTAGTCGGCGAGCGCCCAGCTCGTCACCGGCCAGCAATCGTTGAGCTGCCACACCAGCGCGCCAGAGACGGCTCGCGCGCCGGGGGTCCCCCAGCGCCGGCGCCAACCTCCAAACGCATGAAGCATCGCTTCAGCCTGAATGAACTGGCTGAGATAGATGTAGTCGTCCAGATTGGTTGGCTCGCGGTCGACGACGTTGCGGGTGAGATACGTTGCGATGCGCTCAGGTCCGCCGCTGGCTTTGTTGTGCCAGTCCATCGTCTCGCTGCGCGGCGTCTGTTCGGCGGGCGCGATGTATCGGTCAATGAGCGCGCGCCTCGGCGCGGAGGCCATACCAAACTCGCTGACAAAGCGGCCTTCGTAGCGGGGGTAATCCTGATAGTCGGCTATTTCGCCATGCCAGACGTCCCAGGTGTGGCGATCACCCACGGTTTGATCCGCGCTATGCCCGGCTGGGGTATACGGGCTTCCGGGCCAATACACTCGGCCCGGATCGAGCCGGTTCACGATTTCAGGGAGTGTCCGCTCATATAGCTCGCGGGCAGGGAAGGCCGACTGGGTAAAGTCGCCCTGAAAGGCTGGGTCGTAGGCGCGGGTGGACTCGGCGATCTGATAGTCCTCATTGTTGCCGGCCCAGACCGCCAGGCTGGGGTGCTGGCGCAGCCGCCGGACCGCCGCCTCCGCCTCGGCGCGGACGCCCGCCACAAACTCCGGATGGGCGGGATACATCCCGCACGCAAATAGAAAGTCCTGCCAGACGAGCAGGCCAAGCTCGTCGCACAGGTCGTAGAAGACATCCTCCTCGTAAATTCCGCCGGCCCAAACCCGGATCATGCGCATGTTGGCATTCGCTGCAAGTTCAAGCCAGCGCCGGTAGCGCTCGGGCGTAATGCTGGGGGTGAAGCTGTCGGCCGGAATCCAGTTCGCGCCGCCGCAGAACACCTCGATGCCGTTGACTTCAAAGGTGAAACTGGTCCCCGGCTCGCCGCCGACCGGTGCCTGGACCAGGCGGATGTCGCGCAGGCCGACGCGGATCTCGCGCTCATCGGCCGCGGCGCCATCAACGCCGGTTAGTTCAACCCGGCAGGTGTACAACGGCTGCCCGCCAAAACCGCGCGGAAACCACAGCCGCGGGTTGGGCACTTCGATTTCGGCCGAGCCGGCGCCATTCGTGAGCGCCAGGTTCTGGACGCCCACCAGCGCGCCATCCGGGTCGCGAATCTCGGCCCGCGCTCCGCTCGCGGCGCCCGTTGCGGTAACGTGAACGGTGACGCGGGCGGACGTGCGGGCCGCATTCAATTGAGGCTGGACGTGAATGTCGGCGATGGCCGCGCGCGAGATGCGAAGCGACGCGGCGCGCCATACCCCGGCAGTGAGCAGGGTGGGTCCCCAGTCCCAGCCATAGTGGTACTGCGCTTTGCGTACATAGACCCGGCTGGCGTCGCCGTTCCACACCGCGCGCTGACCATGCTGGCGCTCCAGGGCATGGCCCGTTTGAAGCGCCGACGCAAACAGAAGCAGGAGTTCGTTGTCCTGCGGGCGCAGGCCGGCAGTCACATCGACTTTCAGCGGGACAAACATGTTGTCGGTCTGGGCCACCTGCGATCCATTCAGCCACACCATGGCAAACGTGTCGAGACCGTCGAAGTTGAGGGTTGCGATCTCTTCGGCCGCCAGCGTCGGCGCGTCAAACTCGCAGCGATACCACCACTCCCGCTCGCCCACCCACTGGGATGTCTTCTCGCGCATGTCGACGAAGGGATCGGGAAGCTTGCCGGCGGCCATCAGATCGAGATGGACACATCCCGGTACCTGGGCGGTTGTCCAACCCAACGTATCGGCGCCGTCGTCGGCGAGAGGGCGATTTAGGTGGCGTTCCTTGAAGGACCAGCCGGATGAAAGGGGAATCGTTTGCATATTGTTTGGCGGGTCTCGGGCGCCGTTACCGGCCCGAGGCGCGCAGGATTTACCCTGCGTTACTTATGGATTCCCGCTTTCGCGGGAATGACGTTCTCCTGAGTTTCTCGAGCCAGGATAGTCCCAGGCGCGCGGCCTCAATGCGGCCGAAACCACGGGTCCGCACACAGATCTCCCGCTGTTTGCGGGGGATGACGGTCCCTGGAATTCGCCTCCGCCAGTATGCCGAAAAGACGATGCGGACTGCGTTGGACGATGCCGACCCTTACACCGCCCACGGCATGGGGGCAGGGCTCGGGAAGCTTGAACCGACTGCGACAGGCCGGCCGGTTTGCATCGAGGTCGAAATGGCTTCCAATATCTCGACGATGTGGGCGGCCTGGTCGCCGGTGACGCGGTGCTGGCGTCCCTCGGCGATCGCCTGGGCCATGTCCGAGATGCCGGCCCCCCAGGGCGTCCCGCCGCCGGAAGGCGCGACCAACCCGACCGGCTCGAGCGCCTGGTTGAAGGCCCCGAACGCAAGCGGCGAGTCAAACGAGAACCAGCTCTCCATCGCCAGCGACGCCGCGTCGCCATGGAACTCAATCCCCGATTTCTGGCGCGAGCTGCGCTGGCTCACGTAGAAGCTGGCGGTCAGGCGGGTGACTGCGCCCCCAGCGTGCTCAATCGTGGCAACCACGAACTCGGGGGTGGTCACGTGGTACGGCGCGCCGCTCTTTGTAGTCCGGTCGGGCATAACGACCTTTCCCGCAGCCGATACGGAGCGGGCCGGGCCGAGCATGACCGTCACCAGGGTCAGCGGATACACACCGACATCCCACAGCGGCCCAACTGCATAGAACGGGACAGGGTTCGGATGCCAGGTTTCGATCCGGCCGTGGTTGACGTCGGCGTAGGCCACCCGGACTGTTCCCAGCTGGCCGTCGCGGATCATCTTCCAGGCCGTCTGCTGGGCCTCGCCCAGGTGCACGAAGGGCGAACAGCCGAGGCGCAGTCCCTTCTCTTGCGCCAAAGCCACCAACCGTTGCGCGTCGGCGTAGTTCAGGGCCAGGGGCTTCTCGCTGTAAACGTGCTTGCCGGCTTCCAGGCAGCGCCGCGTCACGTCGTAGTGGGCTTCAAAGATGGTCAGGTTAATGACAATTGAGACTTCGGGGTCGGCCAGGATCGCCTCAACCGATGGGAACATATCGCAACCGGCTTTGTCGGCCAGCGCGCGGGCGCGGGTCAAGTCAATATCGGTCACGCTTTTTAGCTTCAAGTAAGGGTAGCGGGCGATGTCCTCGGCATACGGGCCGGCGATATTCCCGCAGCCGATGATGGCGATGGTGGTGGGTGGGTTTGTCATGGAAATGGGCTCGATTGGGTTCAATTGGCCGCCAGCCATCCGCGCAGCATGTCGGCGCACGCGCGGGCGTCGTCGCGCGGGTCGGCGTGTTCGGGCTCGTGCTCGACCGAGATCGGTCCCGTCCAGCCGATGCGCTTGAGGACCTGGACGCATTCCCGGAGCGGC
>JBKJQK010000408.1:0-5465 GCA_046594095.1 Anaerolineae bacterium
CGAGGCCTGCCCAAGATGGGCGAGAAGTCCGAACTGAAGATCCTGGCCGGGATCGCCTCGCTCCGCCGGCGGGCGACCGGCCGCGTCCGGATCGGCGATGCCCTGCCCGTCGCGCGCGGCATCGTCGCCGCGCTGAAGGACATCCCAGGGGTGGTCAAGATTGACTACGCCGGCTCGCTCCGCCGAGGCCGGGAGACGATTGGCGATATCGACATCGTCGTCGCGACCACCCAGCCGGCCGATGTGCTTACGGCGTTCCGCGGCCTGCCCCTGGTCGCCGAGATCCTCGGGGCGGGCGCGACCAAGAACAGTATTCGCACCCGCGACAACCTGCAGGTCGATCTGAGGGCGGTTGAGCCGCGCCATTGGGGCGCAACGCTGCAATATTTCACCGGCAGCCAGGCCCACAATATCCGGCTGCGGGCGATCGCCCAGCAGCGCGGCCTTTCGCTCAACGAGTACGGCTTTACCCCCGCCGCCGGTGGCGATCTCATTTCTTTCGACACCGAGGAAGCCCTCTATGCCAGGCTCGGGCTCGCGTATCCACAGCCCGAGTTACGCGAGGATCGTGGCGAGATCGAAGCCGCCAGCCGGGACGCCCTGCCCCGCCTCATCGAGGAAAGCGATCTGCGGGGCGACCTGCAAATGCATACCACCTGGAGTGACGGTCAGACCGATGTGATGGGGATGGCCGAGGCGGCCATCACGCGCGGCTACGAATACATCCTGATCACCGATCATTCAAAGAGCCTGGCCATCGCCAACGGCCTCATGCCCGAGCGCATGCGCGAGCAGCGCGTCGAGATCAATCGGGTCAATCGGGTCCTCAAGGGCAGGTTGCGGGTCCTGCAGGGCATCGAGTGCGAGGTCCTGACCGATGGCAGCCTCGATCTCCCCGACGAAGCGCTGGCGGCCTGCGATCTGGTCCAGGCCTCCGTGCACACCGGGCTTACCCAACCCAAAGAACGGGTCACCGCCCGGGCGCTCAGCGCCCTGGCCAACCCGCACGTCGATATTCTTGGCCACCCCTCCGGCCGGCAAATCAACATCCGGGAGGGTGCGGACTACGACTGGGAAGCGCTGTTCGCGGGCGCGGCCAGGCACGGCGTCGCGCTCGAGATCAACGCCAACCCTGAGCGCCTGGATCTTCACGATGTCCATGCCCGGCGGGCGGTTGAAGTCGGCTGCCTGCTGACGATCAGCACGGACGCGCATGGGCCAGCCTCGCTAGCCAACGTCGAGTACGGGTTACTGACCGCCCGGCGGGCGTGGGTAACGGCGTCCAATGTCCTGAACACCCGGTCATTGGACGATCTGCTCGCCTGGGCCCGAAACCGCGGCCAAAGCCATCCAGCCTAACCTCCCGCCGAACCTGCGCGTCCTATGGGATGAACAGGATTCAAAGGCAGAATCGCCGTTCATCCAATCCCAGCGCCTACAGGTTATCCTTGGCCCTCGACATGTTCGACTATCACGTTCATACCGCCTTCTCGCAGGACAGCGAAGCGCCCATGCAGGCCCAGTGCGAAGCCGCCATCGCCGCGGGCATTCTGGAGATCGCCTTCACCGAACACGAAGACAACAATCCCGATGACCCGACCTCGTTCTATTTCCGGCATGCCGAATACATGGCGGAACTGGAGCGCTGCCGCGGCCTGTTTGACGGCCGCCTGACAATTCGGGCTGGAATCGAGATCTCAGAACCGCATCGTTTTAAGCGCGAGACAGAAACTGTCTTGTCAAAGTATTCGTGGGACTTCGTCCTGGGCTCGTTGCATTGGGTGAATGGCCAGCACAACACGTATTTGAAGGAGTACTACACGAAGTTCGGGGACTGGCGGACCTCCTTTCGGATGTACTTTACGGAACTTCTCGATCTGGCCCGCGACGGCGATTTCGACGTCCTGGCCCATATCGACTATCCGGCCCGGTATGGCCAGCAGGCGTACGGCGACGCCTATGACATCGCGGAGTTTGAGCCGGAAATTCGCCCGGCTCTGCGGATGCTGGCCAGCCGCGGCAAGGGAATCGAGATCAATACGAACCCGCTTTGGCGCAACAAGACCCACCCGAACCCGCCCGGGATCGTCGTTCGCTGGTTCCGCGAGGAAGGCGGCCAGATCCTGACCGTCGGTTCCGATTCGCATCGGCCCGCGACCACGGGGGCCCGAATCGATGTCGCCCTCGCTCTGGCCCGCCAGGCCGGCTTCGCCCGGATCGCGACCTTTCAGCGACGGGTGCCGAGCTTTGTCGATATCGGCACTTAGGTGCCAGAGCGCGCGCAGTGCGACGCCCGGGTGGCCGCGTTATACCTGAGCGCGCGGGCAGAACCACGCCCACACCCCCTCGAATGCGATTCCCCGTTGGTATAGTGGGCGGCGATGGTCAACATCGACATCTCCGCAACCGAATGGGCTGCCCTGCGCGGGCAGGCAGATCGGCCACGGCTGATTGATGTCCGCGAACCGTGGGAATTCAACCTCGCCCGCCTGCCTGAGGCCGAGCTGTTGCCAATGGGCGACGTATACGGTTGGTCCGGCACGTTGAACAAGGCCGCCGCCTTTGTCTTCGTTTGCCATCACGGGAGTCGAAGCGCCTCGATCTGCCAGTTTCTGCGCAGCCTGGGCTTCCAGGACGCGCGCAACTTCACCGGCGGCATGGACGCGTGGTCAAGGATGGTCGATCCAAGTGTCCCGCGTTATTGAGCGCCTGAAACAGGGCGCGGCCGCGGCACTGGCAATACTCACCGCGCTTGCCCCCGCGACCGCGGTCGCGCAGAACCCCACCCCGGTCCCGCCTGCGCCGCTCAGCCTTCGCAACGCCCAAATACTATTGCGCAATATGAGCGTGGCCCAGAAGGTTGGGCAGCTTTTTCTGATTCAGTTCGAGGGCGACGACACATCGGCCACGTCGGACATCGCCGACCTGATCGCGAACTACAAGGTCGGCGGCGTTCAGCTTAAGGCATCCCGACAAAACTTCGTGAACGGTCCCGATGGCCCGCGCCAGGTCCTGAGTCTGACCAATCGCCTGCAGGCCATGGTCCTCTTGACCGGCACACCGGGCGCGACACCGGAGCCGCCTCCAACGGCAATGCCCGGCCAGGTTCCGGCAGGGAGTCGCCCGGCGTTCATTCCGCTCTTCACAGCGGTCGAACAGGAAGGCGATGGCTGGCCCTATTCTGAAATCAGCCAGGGCCTTACCCCGCTACCCAGCGAGATGGCCCTCGGGGCAACGTGGAAGCCCGAATACGCCGAAACCGCCGGCCGGTCGGTGGGCGCGGAATTGAGCCGGATCGGGGTGAATCTGATCTACGGCCCAGTACTTGACATCGTCGATGCGCCCAAATCAGGCTCGGCCGGCGATCCAGGCGCGCGCGTATTCGGCGGCGATCCATATTGGGCGGGCCGGTTTGGCGCCGCGATGACAAAGGGCCTGAAAACAGGAAGTAGTGGCCGTCTCGCCGTCGTCGCCACCCGTTTCCCCGGCCTGGGGGCCGCTGACCGCAACGCCGAGGACGAAGCGCCCACCGTCCAGCGCTCCATGGACCAGTTGCGGCAGGCCGAGTTGGCGCCATTTTTCGCGGTAACCCAACTCGACGGTGATCCTGCCTCGGTCGTGGATGGGCTGCTCATTTCGCACATCCGCTTTCGCGGCCTGCAGGGCAATCCCCGGGCGGTCACCAATCCAATCAGCCTCGACCAGCAGGCCCAGAAGGACTTCATGTCGCAGAAGGAGCTCGCGGCCTGGCGCGCCGCCGGCGGGGTGACGTTCAGCGACGCTCTGGGGGCCCGAAGCGTGCGCCGGATCTACGAAACACCGGATGCTCCCTTCAATGTCCGGCTGATCACGCAAAACGCATTCCGGGCTGGGAATGATGTCCTTACGTTGGGCGCATTTGGCCTCACAAATGCCTGGCCCGAGCAGCGCGAAAATATCAAGGCCGCCATCCGCTCTTTTCGCGAGCGCTATCTGATCGATCCGGCCTTTGCCGCGGACGTGGATGCGGCCGTCACCCGGGTCCTGGCCCTGAAGCTCAAGCTTTATGGCGATCGATTCAGCGCCGCGCCCGCCGGCCTTGATTCCGACGCGGCAGCCGCCATCCGGCCTAACTCGGAGTTGGCCGCGACAATCGCGCGGGATAGCGTCACCGTCCTATGGCCCGGCCTGCGCGACCTGCCCTCTGCGCTGCCCGCGCCGCCCGGGCCAAACGATACGATCGTCTTTCTGACCGATGACCGGCAGCTCCGCGAATGCGCCAAATGCGCGGCCTATCCCGCCATCCCGACAACTGCGCTCCGCGACATTGCCTTGAGACTCTATGGCCCGCGCTCAACCGGCCAGTTGAATCCAGCCAGGGTGCTGGCCTTCGGGTTCTCCGACCTGGGCGATCCTGGGCCAAAGCCGGTGGCCACGCCGGCCGCCGAGCCAACACCCGCCGGAACACCCCGGCTTGCGCCCAGCGCAACCCCGGCGCCGCCCGGCGCGCTGTCTGCGATCGACAGCGCCACCTGGATCGTCGTCGGGATGCTGGACTTCGACCCGCGCGCTTCGCGCTCGGCCCAAATCTTTCGCGACTTCATGTCGCAACGCGGCGACGCGCTGCGTGATAAGAAGATCGTCGTTTTCGCGTTTGGCGCGCCATATCACCTCGACTCAACCGAGGTCACCAAACTGACCGCCTATTTCGGCCTGTATCAACGCTCGCCTGCGGCTCAGGAAGCGGCCGTCCGAGCACTCTTTGGCGAGTACGGACAGGGCGCCTCGCCAGTCTCCATCCCGGCCATCAACTATGTCCTGTCCGAGCAGACCCAGGCCGACCCAAAGCAGATCATTCCGCTGGCGCCCCTGGGCGCGACAGACGCGACGACCCGGACTTCCGGCACACCGGCGCCTTTGTCGCCGCGCTTGAATGACTCGCTTCGGGTGCGGGCCGGCCCAATTCTGGACAGAAACGGACGCGTGATCCCGGATGGGACACCCATCCAGTTCATCCTGGCATATCCAACCGAGGGTGTCCGCGAACCTCAGGAGCGGCGCGTGGCGTCCCGGAACGGCTTCGCCGAAACAACCATTACTTTCGAGCGCAAGGGCAAACTGCAGATCAGCGCCCGGACCGACTCCGCGCGCCAGTCCGACATCATCGAGGCGAACATCAGCGACGCCGCGGGCGACATTGTGGTCTCCCGGCCGACGCCATTTCCAACGGTGACGACCGAGCCGTTCGCGTCACCCACCCCGCGGCCGACTGAAACGGTCGCGCCCCCGAGGCCAACCACAACCCCCCTGCCGCCCCAGCCATCCCGGACTGCCGCGCTCGCCGGCTTTGGGGCCACCCTGCTGGGGCTGATGGCGCTGGCAGTCGCGGCCGTGATCGTCTGGCGCCTGCGCTCTCCTCGCACGCCTGAGACGCGCCTCGCCCGGCATCTCCTGTGGGGCTGGACGGCCGGCTGGCTCGGTTATGC
>JBKJQK010000528.1:0-4330 GCA_046594095.1 Anaerolineae bacterium
CGAACCTTGACGTTGTTGAACGGCGGCTTGCTCATGTCAAAGAAGAAGTAGTGAATCCGGAAGTCGGCCGGATCCTGCGAGGCATCCTTGGCCAGATCCGGGTTGGCCGTAATCACCTTGACATCGGCCGCGCTGCCCGCCCGGGCGAAGTCCACTTCATTGGCCTGATAGGCGGCGAACGGGTTGCCGGGCGTGACGAAGATCACCTTGTTGAGGAAGGGCTTGAGGTCATCCGGCGCGTTCTTGTTGGCGACGACGACCACCCGATTCTCGGCCCACTCAGACAGCACATACGGTCCGGAGGAGACCGAAGTCTTGGGGTCGCTGTTATAAGTTGGTCCGTATTTGTCGAGCGCCGCCTTCTGCATCGGCGAGGCATACAGCATCAGCATAGGCAGATACGGGATGGACTTGGTGGTCTCGAACACCAGCTCCTTGGCGTTGGCGCCCGCGCGCACACCCACGTCCTCGGGTTTGGCCTTGCCGTTTTCGGCTTCCACAAAGTTCTTGATCGCGGCTTCCTCGAAATACCAGTTGAAGTCGTAGGCCGTTTCCTTCTTGAGAATGTGCTGGAAGCTCGCCACAAAGTCGTTGGCGGTGACCGGCGTGCCATCCGACCAATTCAGGTCCTCACGAAGCTTGAACGTCCAGGTCTTGCCATCCGCCGAAACCGCCCATGACTTGGCCGCGCCGGGGATGACGGCGAAGTCCTTGTTGAGCCTGACCAAAGGAATCGCGAACAAGTCCGCGCCGGCTCCGCGCTTATACACGCCGGCCATGATGTCCATGAAGCGCGCGCCCGCAGGCGGCTTCGGAGGAGCGAGCACCATGACCTGGTGCTCGGAAGGCGCGGCATCATCCGGCAACTTCTTGCCGATACTATTGACGTTTGCGGCCGGCGGGGGCACCGCGGTTGGCGCGGGGGCGGCCGTCGCCGCAGGGGCCGCTGTCGGTGCCGGGGCGACGGTCGCGGCGGGGGCCGATGTCGGGACGGCCGTTGGCGCCACAGCCACAGGTGTGGCAGCCACGGGTGGCGCGCAGGCCGCGAGCAGGGTCGCGAACGCCACGACGGCGGGTAATAGGCTGATCCTCTTCATGTTAATCTTCTCCTGATTTTGAAACGCCATTAAGATTCGGGCACCCAAGATCCGGCATCCGCGCCTGGCGCTGGCGCGACATGGCACAGAGTCTAGTTGATCCATAGAATTGCGCAACTGGGAAAATCAAGTCGATCTCTCGGGCACGATCTTGGGCAAACCGATTGCCGTGCTTGACACAATCTCAATCCACCCCGATCATCGAGGGGCTGCGCGCGGAGCGGAACCGAATTGGTGCGCGGCGAAGTCGGATCGAAGGAGAACCTGGATGCGACGATCAGCGATGATATGGATGGCCGCCTTGTGGCTGGCGGGCTGTGGCGCGCTCGAAGTGCTGCCGACAGCTGACCCTTCGGCCGAGCCGCCGCCTACCCCGATCCGGGCCGCGCCAACCGGGACGCGGGCGGCCACGCAGCCGCTCGCCACCCAGGCCCCGGGCGCGCCCACCCCGACCGCCCGGCCGGCGGCCACGGCCATTCCCGCCGCGACATCAAGCCTGCCCAAAGTCACCCCCGCCGCGGGCAAGGGAAATGTGGATGGCTCGATCGTCTGGAACGGGGCCGGCGCAGCCGACCAGGAGGTCAAGCTGTGCGAGGAGTTTCAGCTGATCGGCGGATGCAAAGGCCGCGAATACATCACTCGCACCAATCCATCCGGCGCCTATCGCTTCGCCGGCGTTGACCCTGGCGAGTACGCTCTGGCCGTCCGGCCTTTTGGGGCGGACAGCCTGCTCTACATCACCTCGGGCGCGATCAGCGCGCGCAAGTTCACCGTGGAGGCGAACAAGACGCTCGACATTCGTCCGCAGAACATCTACCGGCTGGACCTGACCCTGGGCGACCCGAAGCGGGCGGCCTCGGTCACCGATGCCCGGCCAACCCTGAGCTGGGCCAAATACCCATCGGCCGACTACTATGAGGTGTATTTCACGCCGGGCAAAGGCGACTCCATTCTCGTCAATGCCCAGACCCGGGAGACTTCCCTGGCGGTTCCCGCGCCGCTGCTGAACTGCGAATATCGCTGGAACGTGTCAGCCTACAACGTGGCCAAGGTCAAGATCGCGGCGTCCGATGACGCGAAATTCACCGTGAGCGGGCAGGCTGCGGCATGCCTGATCGCGCTGCAGTATCCGCCGAATCGCGCGCCCGATATCGCCGGCGCCGGCCTGCGCCTGGAGTGGACGGCCCATCCGCTCGCCGTGCGTTACGAGATCCTGATGTGGAATGACACCAAATCCGGCCAGCCCAAGGTGCTTGATTTCACGAGCGTCAATGAGGCCATTTATCCGTTCAAGGAAACGCTCGAGCCGGCCCGCTATGTCTGGACCGTCTACGCGCTGGACAAGGACGGCAAGAAGATCGCCGCCAGCGATACTGTCAACTTCACTGTGTCGCGCTGATCGCGCGGCGACCCCCACCGGAGGCACTTTATGAACGACGGATTCATCGCCACCCAGATCAAACGCACAAACCGCAACTTGCTGATCACCCTCATCATCCTGTTCGGGCTTGGTATCGGACTGCTGGCCCTGTCGGCCCGCTACCTGGGTAACGTGCTGTCTGGGCCAAGCATCGTCGATCGGGCCGCGCTGCTCAAGGTCACCAACCCTGATGCCGTCCAGAACTACTATGTGACGATCAAAGCCGATCGCAACGTGGACTCGGGCTTCACCCAGATCACGACCCGCTCGCGAAATGGCTCGGTCACCAGCCGCTCGACCTCGGGCTACTACCGGGTCCTTTATATTGGCGACCGCGTTTTGCTTGCCCGAACGCCCACCGTCATCAGCGCCACGACGATCACCGGGGCCATGGTCAGCATCCCAGGCGACATCCAGAAGGACATCATCGACGACATCGTCACGGATGTGCCGACGTTGAAGGGCGCCTTCCTGCCCTACATGCTGGATGCGAACGAGTTTTCATCCGGCGGCTACGTCATCATCGCCATCCTGCTCGCCCTGTTTGGGCTCGGGGCATTTTCGCTGTTCAAGTGGATGGGCCGAAACCGCAACCCGGACAACCATCCTGTTCTGAAAGCGCTCGCCCGATTTGGCCAGCCGCCCCTGGTCGCGGTCGCCATTGACGCCGCCCTTCCGGCGAATGCCAAAGGCACGATTCTGCCGGCGCAGAACATGATCCTCTTTCCTGGTCTGTATGGAATGAAGGCGACCGCGATGGACGATCTGGCCTGGGCCTACCGGATCAACACCCGCCGGCGCGGCGCGTCTGCCAACTCACCGGCCGCCATCATGGTCAATCTGATGCGCAAGGATGGCAGGGCCGATGCGGGGGCGTTTGGCTACGACGAGGCCCGGGCCAACGCGCTTCTGCAGCAAATCTCCCAATATGCCCCGTGGGTGTTTCTGGGCTACACCGCCGAAACTGAGAAGTCGTGGAAATCAAACCGGGCGGGATTCCTCAAGGCTGTTGAGGATCGCAAAGCCACCGCGATGGGACGCACGGGAGGATAAGCGGAGAGGACAGGATTCGAACCTGCGTCGGGGTTTAGCCGAACACGCTTTCCAGGCGTGCGCATTAGACCAGGCTATGCTACCTCTCCTCGATCGCGAATTATAGCCGGGCAGCGGGGGGCCCTTTATGTTAGTAACGTTGGTAAGGTTGATAACGTTACCAACCTTACCAACGTTACTAACGTTATCAACGTCCCTAACGTCATAAGCCCATGGCCGGCAGCATCCGTTCGCCGGCGACGACGTTCCATGACATGCGCTTCGCCATCGCCAGGCCGGTCTCGATCAGGGCCTGTTTGGCTGCTGGCGTGCGCGGCAACCCATCAATGATGAACCACGAAGCCGCGTCGGCGGCGCGCTGCTCGACCTGATTGCGCTCGGCGGCGCCGATGTACATCGGATTGCCGCCGGCCAGATCGCCCAACGCGGTGTAGGCGGCCACCATGACGTTGTTGAAAGGGCCGGCGCCCTCGCCCAGATCGCGGATCGCCCGGCGGGCGAAGCCCACACAACCGCATGAGTCGCTCACCACGCACAGGGCGCCGGCCGAGAGCGGCTCCATCTGGGCGATGCCGAAGGGCTCGTAGATGCTCTGGCCAAACTCAAGGTCGCTGCCCGCGCGCAGGTCGTTGAAGCGCATGTCCTCTGGCATCAGCGCGCCCACCCGGTCCCGGTCCCACCCAAATTGATTGATCAGAATGATGCGCGACGAACGGGCGCTTGCGTTGAACTGGGCGATGTCCTGATACAAAATGTCTTC
>JBKJQK010000094.1:0-3468 GCA_046594095.1 Anaerolineae bacterium
CGGCGCGCGGCGCGCGGCATCGCCAGCGGCGCAGGTTGGCTATTTGCGCTGGGCACGCTCGCGCTGGGAAGCTATGGCATGTATCTCGGCCGGGTCATGCGCTGGAATAGTTGGGACACGCTGCTCAACCCGGACGACGTAGCTGCCTCCATTCTGGGCGCGCTGGTCAACCGTCCGTCGTCCCCGGGCATGTTCAAGATTACGGCCGTTTTTTGCGCCCTTCTGTTCGTCGCCTATGCGACGTCGTATGCATTCACCCGTGGTCGGCAGCAGACGCGAACACGCTAGTCCCGGGCAAGAGCCGCCATGGCCCGAAAGGCGCGATAGGCGGCGAACATGTCCGGCAGGGTCACATCGACCCGCGTTCCGGCGGTCCGGGTCGCCCCGGGAAACAGCAGCGCCCGGTCGGCGTGCCGGCTATAGATAAATTCGACCCCTAGCGCAGTTGGGCGGGAGACATCAAACGGCGCCGGCGCGCTCCCGGCCTTCAAACTCAGAACGGCCTCGCGCGCGGCCTCGCGGATGCGCCGGCGGGATTCAACCAACGGCAACAGCTCAGCCGCAAACTGGCTGGTGGCCGTCTTGACGACCGCGGTTTTCAGCGCGCTTCCCGCAAAGGCGACGCCCTCGGCGCAGGCGGTTTGATCGCCCGTGATGAGAACTGGCGGGACGCCAAAATAGCCGGCCATGCCCATGTTCAACCCAATCTCGCCAGTCCGCCGCCCATTGATGAAGACGTGGGCAATCCGGGCGTTGCTCCAGGTGTGGTCAAGAATTGCTTCGGGCGTGCCGGCCATGGCGTGATAGCCAACCAGCATGAGTCCGGCGACGCCCTGGTCGATGCCCTGAACCATCGAATTCAGCGATGGCGAACCATAATTCAGCAGCGCCCGCGAATCGAGCTGTTCGACCAGCGCGTTCATGCCATTCCAGTGGCCGTCGCTGACGACAAGCTCCGTCGCCCCTCCGTCGAAGGCCCCTTCGATCGCGGCGTTCAAGTCACCGGTGTAAAGCGCCCGGCTACGAGAAAGGTACTCGTGGTGCTCGGGGTTCACCTGATCCCACTGGGTGATGCCCGAAATGCCTTCCATGTCGCCAGAAATCAGTATTTTCATTCGCGAAATATAACCCATGGCCAACCGTCTATGTGTTGTCCATTACCGACTCATACACGTCCAATGTCGCTGCGGCGGCCCGGCGCCACGAAAAACCCGAAGCTCTGGCCAGACCGAGGTCACTCAGGACCCTGGCGAGATCAGGATGCGCTGTGACATCGAGCATGGCGCGCGCAATCGCGTCGGCCGACCGCGGGTCGCACAAGTATCCGGCGTCGCCCGCGATTTCTCGCATGGACGAGACGTTTGAGGTGATCACGGGAGCCCCGCAGGCCATGCCTTCGACGATCGGGAATCCAAAGCCTTCATAGAGTGATGGATAGACGACGGCCTGGCAGGCGCTGTAGAGCGCGGGCAGATCTCCCTCCGCAACGTAGCCAAGCCTGAGCACTGCCGATCTCAAACCGAGGTCATCGATTCGAGCGAGGGTAGCTTCGTATTTCCAGCCCAGCGGACCCGCCATGACGAGGGCCAGGGTTGGGTCGGTTTGCCTGGCAATGGCGAGAGCCTCAATGAGGGTGATGGCATTCTTCCTCGGCTCTAGCGTGCCTACAAACAAACAGAAACGTTCCGGCAACCCGTAGCGCGCGCGCGCGGCGCCCAAGATCGCCGGGTCCAGGACGGGCCGGCACCCATCCGGCGCTCCGTTGTAGATGACCCGGACCCGTTCAGGCCGGACACCCAGACACGCAATGATGTCGGCCCGCGCGCTCTCCGACACCGTGATTACGGCGCTTGCGCGACGGGCCATGAACGGCAATAATGGCCGCACCGCAAGCCAGTGCCGAAAGGAATGCAGACGCGGGTGAAGCACAAGCGACGCATCGTGGACGGTCAATACCGTCGGGCACCCGGCCCTCAGCGGCGATACCATGTTTGTGAAGTGCGCGATCGCCGGTCTTGCGCGTCGGATGACCTCGGTCGCCCCGGTCTGCATCCAGATGAGGCGGCGCGATCGGGACGCGCCGCCAAGCAATGGCGTGCTCATGCGCAATCCGGGCTGGGCGAGCGGCCGATTGGCCAGCGCCCCAAAGCGCCAACCCCGCGGCTCGGCCTCCAAAGCTTGCAGAAGCTCACGGGTGTAGCGCCCCACACCTGACGATTCCGCCTGCTGAAGCGGTGTTACGTCAAAGGCGCACAAAGGCCCGCCCGAATGGGAAATGACGTCTCTCACGGAGCCCTTCCCGGCTGCGCGCCCGCTACGGGCGCGGCGCACCCGAAGAGCAGCCAGAAGAGCGCGTACGTGGGCGTAAATTCAAAGAAGTAATCCAGGAGACCATGGGCGAAGAACGCCGCGCTCGCGACCAGGATGGCGATCATCAACCACGACTCGGAAGTCGCGGAGCCGTCCAACAGTAACTGGCGCAACTGCCGCGCCACGGCAAGCCCCAGACCGAGCACGACAACAAGCCCAAGCGCGCCCATTGTCCCAAGCGCCTCAAAATACAGGCTGTTCGCATGGATGGACGTATTGAACGTTTGGCGACCCAGATACGCGCCATAGAGATGCCGAAAATTGTCCGGCCCAACTCCAAAGACCGGCCGTTCCGTCGCCATCCTCCATGCCACGCCCCATAATTCGAGCCGGCCAACTTCACCCTGCTCTTCGGGCGGCACAAATGCGTCGACGGGCAAGACTGGCAGCGCGGGCTCCGGCAACACCCCCGGGCCGGTTACCGTCACCGCTAATTCCGGCATGCGGTTCCCTTTCTGGGTGAACCATGCGCCGTCCAGTCGTTGAAGATCGACTTGCAGTATGTAATTGCCCGGCCGATCCGGCGCGGCAATGTGGATGGCGAGACGCGTCCCGGCGCCGGCGGCGATGTCGGCGGAGAGCCTGGTTCGGAGCCCTTCAAACACGACATGGCGGGTCCGCTGCTGATCGATCCAATGATAAGAGGCGACCACGGCTCGCGGCCCCGTGGCGGGCCACGTCTCAATTCCGCGATTGGTCAAATCCAGCGTCAGGCTGAACGTGCCGCCGGCCGCGATTGGGCTGGGCGCGCCGGCAACCACGCCCACATCGGCCCGATTCAGCACCGTGTCATTCTCGGCGCTCAGCCGGACGACGAGCGCGGGAGAGCCGATCACAATTGCGCCGGCGCCGATTACGAATCCAGCCAAACCGGCGAGCACCCCGGAAAGGACAAACCGAAACCGCCACCGCGCGACACCGGCAAGCATGATCAACCCAGCGACTGAAAAAACGACCCCGGCCCGGCTCAAGGTCCCCGCCAAAGCTAATCCAAAGATTGCGCCAACGACGGCCACGGCCGCCCAAGGCCGGCGTTTCGCGGCAAGAGCCGCGACCGCGAGAAGCGCGGTTGCCTCCCAGAACATTGCGGCGATGGTT
>JBKJQK010000252.1:0-2970 GCA_046594095.1 Anaerolineae bacterium
CTCTGCGCCGACGGTGTCTCACAGGTGTCCTGGCTGGCGGTCAACACAAACACAGCGCGGCGGGTGGGAAGATCCTTGACCCGCCTGACCGCCTCGAACAGGCCTTGATTCAGGCACGACTTGCCGAACCCGGCGGGCGCGATCTGGGTCGTGATCTTCTTCTTGAGCTCCTCGCGGTCCTTGCCAAGATCCTGCACCACGCGGGGCGTGTCGCCGAACGTGATCAACGACATGAAAACGTTGTCGCCCGAGCGATCCAGTTGTTTGCTAAGGGCGTCCATCGCCTTCCTAAAGTCGCCCACCCCATTGCCGGCGGCCAGGGTCGGGCTGGTATCCACCAGCAGCGAGACCGACCAGTCGCCGGTCAGCTTGCCGGCCGAACCTGCAAAGGGCTGATTTACGAAGCGCAGCGAGGTCTTGTCGATCTCCTGGTTGACGATCGCGCCATTGGCCTCCAGCATGGAGAATTGCGTGCGCAGCCGGAATTCGGGGAAGAGCGCATCGGGCGCCTGGGCAGGCCCGCCGCTGATGTCATGAAGCCGGATGACTTTTCCGCCGGCCACCTGCGCCACCATGGAGAGAGGGGCGGCCAGACACAGGGTCAGCGCCAGGATGATCGTAAGTGGCTTGCCAGAATAGCGCATGGATTCTCCAGATCGGTTGGTGTGGGTTGCCAAAGCAGCACATTCACCGGCAGCTTGCCGGCGCTTCTCCGTCGTAGCACAATTCCGAACTCGCGTTGCCCGGCCCGTTCACCAGGAGCTTGCGAATGGATTTGGTTTCGAGATAGGCCACAATGAAGAGATCAATCCGTTGGCCTGCGGAAAGGGAAGGCAGGACGCCCGGGCCATAACCCTCAACGCAGGCGGTCACTGGCCGTCCATTGACATCGTAGAAAACCGCGGAAAGCCCGGCGGCCGTCGACGCGCCCAGGTTTGTGAGCTGGACGGCGGCCTTAAATCTGAATCCGCGGCCGCGGTCATTTCGAACATCGTCGCAGCGCGTCGATGAGGGTGGCTTGCCCCACTCTTCATATCCACCCCGCGAGATCGCCTCAAGCCGCAAACCCAGAATGACGGGTGGCGGCGGTGGCGTGCCCGACGCCACGCTCGTCGCCGATGCGGGCACGGCCGTGGCGCGCTCGGTGCCTACCGCAGCCGGGACCAGGGTTGACGTCGCCGCGGGCGCATACGGGTCAAGGGTCGACGTGGCTCGAGCCGTGGGCGCCTGGGCGTCAACCGTGACGGTGGCGCCAGTGGCGCGGCTGGCGGTTGCGGCTGGTGTAGCGGTCGCGATCACCGGAGTGCGCGAAGGTGTCAACGGGGTGCCGCTCGTTGGCGTTGGCGCGCCCGGCTCCAGCGGCCGTTCACCGCTGAGCGCAACGCCCGCAACAACCGCGGCCACCGCCAGAAACGCCACGATGAGCGCGGGCAGGATCCAGCGCTGTGGAGGGCGCGGAAGCGCGCCGACGGGCAGCGGCTTGGGCTGGGTGACTGACGCCGTCAGGGCCTCAAAGTACTGATTTGCAAATTCGCCCGCGCTCGCATACCGCTCGCGCGGCGCTTTACTTAGGGCTCGCATCACGACGGTCGCGATCCGAGGGGGAACATCCGGCGCGATCTTGGCGATATCCGCCGGCGCCTCGTTGATGTGTTTGTACATCACGGCCACGTCCATTGGGGCGACGAAAGGCGGCCGGCCCACGAGCGCTTCATATGCCGTGACGCCAAGCGAATACACGTCGCTTGCCACGCCCATCGCGCCAAGGCGGACGTCGGCCTGCTCAGGGGCCATATACGTGGCTGAACCGGGCCGGCTGGTGGTCGTGATCGTCATGTTGCCCGTGACGGCGGACTTGGCGATTCCAAAATCAGCAAGAAAGGCATGCCGATCGGCGGCGCGAAGCAGGATGTTCCCAGGCTTGATGTCGCGATGGACGATGCCCCGCTGGTGAACGGCGTCAAGGGCGGCCGCGATATCGCGCAGAATCGGATATAGGTCGCGAAACGAGAGTCGAAGCGGGTTACCATCCAGATCTCGCATCATCTGCAACAGACTCCGCCCTTCGATAAACTCCGTCGCGAAATAGGGCACACTCCGACCATTGCTCAGGTCGCCGGCCCGGTCGGGGGGACACTCGCCGCCCACGTCCAAAATCCGCACGATGTTCGGATGCATCGGCTGCTGGCGCGGTTCCATGAGAAATCGCTGGCGCTGGATTTCGTCGTTGAGCAGGTTCTTGTTCAGGACCTTGAGCGCGACCGTACGTCCCTGCGGATCGAGAGCCCGAAACACCGTGCTCTGGCCACCCTGACCAACCCGGTCAATCAATACATAGGGTCCAAACCGTTCTTGAGCCATCATGAAAGGCGATCCTGGCGCGTCAACCGCCTACAGGGCGAAGACGGGCCCTGGCCCCGGAGGAAGGCGCGCAATTGTCCGCACTTTGGTCATCAGTAATCGCCGCTTTGATTGTGCCACAAAAAGGCGTCAGCCGTCTGGGAGCGCTATGGGCGCGGTGTGTTCTTTGGGGTCGAGGTCGCATTCGACTTCAGGTTTGTCGGTTGCGGCTCGGGCGTCAGCATGTCATGGAAAACGACCCGCGCGAAGAGTGATTGCTCCGCGCGTCGACCCGGCCCGGAGTCGTGATCTGCTCCGGGGACAGTTCATGGCGTGTCACGCACCTCGAGCCGGTATGGAATCACAGCCGGGGCTTCATAGCCGTTCACGAGGACGAGGTACAGCCCGGTCGCCGAAGGTGTGTAGACGATCATCTCCGCCACCTGGCCGAATTCCGCCGATACACCGACATCCGTGTAGGTGGGCGGCTGAGTTAGTCGTAGGTACAGGTCGAGATCGCCAGGGCTTGAAAATGGCGCGGTCGGCGTCAAACCGCCCGACAGGGTGATGGTGTAGCGCAAACCTAAGGTCAGCGTCACGGTGAAGTTGTCCTTGGGATCGACGCTGCCG
>JBKJQK010000262.1:0-12845 GCA_046594095.1 Anaerolineae bacterium
TGCAGAATATTGGTCTGCATTTGGGCACCTTTGGCAAGCTGCCCAATTGCAGACCAATATTCTGCAAGATTGTGTCGCTGATCGCGGCGCTGGGCATGGACTTCATCTTGCAGAATATTGGTCTGCAATTGGGCACCTTTGGCAAGCTGCCGAACGTTTTTCCGAATGACAAAAGCATCGCCTGGCTGAGTGTCCTCGGCAATCAGGCCGCGTCGCCCAAGGCGTTTCCTCAGGTTCTGCCCCCGACGAACATCTTGGAGCCGATTTTTGGGCCGGATGTTCAATTGCGAATTGTCCCGGCTGAGGTTCTTGTAGTCGTTGTCGCCGTCATCATGGTCTTTGCGCTGTCGTGGTTTGTGGCCAATACCCGCCAGGGCAAGGCCATGCGCGCGGTGGCTCAAAATCCCGCCGCGGCGGCAATGATGGGCATTGACGTGGACCGGATTATCAATCTGACTTACGCCATCGGTGGCGCGCTGGCAGGCGGCGCGGCCGTGATGTATGGCCTCTACAAGGGCAATACCTCATGGGACGTCGGATTTGTCAACGGCTTGTATTCTTTCACCGCCGCTGTCGTCGGCGGGATTGGCAACATTCGGGGTGCGGCTCTGGGCGCGCTCATGATCGGCGTGATCAGCTCGCTCAGCAATCAGTTGCTCACTTCGTCGGATTGGTCAAAGGCCCTTGTTTTCTTGATCCTGGTGCTGGTGCTGGTCTTTAAGCCGACCGGGCTCCTGGGCTCGGAAGGCGGGGAGAAGGCCTGATCATGCTTAAGAAAATTCTCTCTCGGGGTGAGATGATCGCGGTCGTGATGATGGCGGCCCTGGCCTTCATCATGGGCGGCTGGCAGATCATGATCACGGCGGTCCTGGCCGGAGTACTCATCGGCCTGTCCTCGCGGCACGGCGCCGGCACAGTGCTTCGCTCGGCCCTTATCGGCGTTGGCGCGGGGGTCATCATCGTGGCCGTCACCCACTTCCATAACACGACCCTGGCATCGCTGCCCGGCCAGGAAGTTATTGTGCCCGAGTCGATGACGATTCAGACCTATTTGCTCGCCATTGTGGCCTGTGTTGGCTTTTCGGCTTTGACGGCTTTCATCCACAATATGCAGAACGAGCGGACACGCCAGCTCTCGTTTTTGGCCATGCTGTTCGTGATCGCGTTTGCGTTCCCGTTTTTTGAGCAGTGCCCGGGACTCGCATGGGAGCCGGGCAACTTTCACTTTGCCAACATGGCAGACGGATGCTCGGTCAAGTCCAACTTGACCTGGATCGGCCCGGTCATCGTCATGTTTATCTATGGCCTGCAGGCCATGGGCCTGAACATCGTGGCTGGATACGCCGGGCTGCTTGACCTGGGGTATGTGGCTTTCTTCGCCATCGGCGCCTACACCATGGGCTTGATGAATTCGGAGCAATTGCTCAATCAGATCGGCTTCCCTCAGAAAGACGTGTGGGAGCTCTGGTTGAAGCTGGGATTCTGGCTGGTCATTCCGATTGCGGCTGCCGCGGCGGCTCTGGCCGGCATGCTGTTTGGCGCCCCGACCCTTCGGCTGCGGGGTGACTATCTGGCCATTGTCACGTTGGGATTTGGCGAGATTGTGCCGATCGTGGTCAAGAATCTGTATGCAGTGAAGATCTTCGAGCCGGTCAGCCTCTTCATCGCCCAGATCACGGGCAAGACCGGCCCAGTGATGGAACAGGCGGCGTTGTGTTTCGTGGGCTGTTTCGGCAAACCGATCGACGTGACGGCGGGGACGAAAGGAATCAGTCCGATTTACGCCCCGCAGATTCTCGGCTACACGTTCAAGGTCGGCGAATACGTGCCGTGGTACTTCGTTGCGCTGATTCTGCTGGCCGTCTCGGCCTTCTTCATCTTCCGTCTGCGGGCCAGCCGGATCGGCCGGGCCTGGGTGAGCGTCCGCGAAGACGAGCTGGCCGCCAACGCCATGGGCATCGATCTGGTTCGGACCAAGCTGACCGCCTTCATCATCGGGGCGATGTTCTCGGGGTTCGCGGGCGCCTTCTACGCCAGCTTTACCTCGTTTATCTCGCCCGATGCCTTCGACTTTACGATTTCGGTCATCATCCTGGCGATGGTCATCCTGGGCGGCTCAGGCAATATCACCGGTGTGCTGCTGGGCAGTTCGATCGTCATGCTGATCGACCGGGTATTGCTTGACCGGGTCAAGGTCATCATCAATGGCGTGCTACAGGGCGTGATCTTTAAGGGTGTTGAAGCCGGCCCCCTTTCGAGCTTTCTGGGCAGCCTGACCGACGCCACGGCCTACAAGATCCTCTTGTTTGGGCTGATCCTGGTCATCATGATGAAGGTGCGCCCGCAGGGAATTCTGCCCGAACAGACCGCCGCCCGTCGCAGGGCATCGTAAGACCGCCTTCGTATGACCGAAATTCTTGTCACCCTGAGCCTGATCGGGCTGTCGAACGGCAGCGTGATCGCGTTGAACGCGATTGCGCTCACGCTGATCTACTCCGCGGCGCGGACGCTCAATCTGGCTCATGGGGACGTGTTTGCCCTCAGCAGCGTCGTCACGATGACGATTCTGCGCTCTGCTCTCGCGCAGCCGGGAGTGACGCCTTTGGGGGTGATCGGTTTGTGCATCGTCGCCGCCATCGCAACGATGGCGTTTGGCGCCTTGCTGAGCGCCCTGGTGGAGATGCTTGGTTTCCGCCCGTTTCGGGGCGGTTCACGCCTGGCGCCCGTGATCGCAACGCTGGGGATTTCGTTTGCCCTCTACCAGGTGGCCCTGATCTGGCAGAAGCTGCTGCCGACCTACAGCACAGGCGACCATCGCAGCGTTCCTGGCGTGCCCGAGGTTCCGATCGTGGGCATTCCGGCCATCCTTCCGGCGGGAAATCTGCTCGATGTAATTGGCATCCATGGGGTAGGCTCGATTCAACTCCGTGATGTCGTGTTGTTGGCCGTCGCGGTGCTGGTGGCCTTCGGCACGCGCGAAATGTTGCGCCGAACCAAGATCGGGCGGGCGATCCGGGCCTGCGCGCAGGATCAGGTGGCCGCCCAGATGGTCGGGGTCAACCTGAATGGAACGATCCGGGCCGCGTTCGTCATCGGCGGGATTCTGGCCGGTATCGGCGCGTTTACCTTCACGTTGGCCAAGGAAGTGCCGGTCGGCGCGCATGGGGCGGAGAGCGGGCTGATTGCGTTTACGGCGGCCATCCTGGGCGGGATCGGCAACCCGGTGGGCGCTCTGGTCGCGGCCCTCATGCTGGGCGTGTTCTCGGCCATGACGACCTACTTCTTCGACGCCCAGTGGACGCCGGTGTTTGTGTATCTTCTGTTGGTTGGGTTGTTGATCTGGCGCCCGACCGGCCTGACCGCCGAGGATCGCAACACCGATCTGACGACTCCCCCGACCGAGGTCGTGGTCGTGGATCGCCGGTCGATCTTGCGCCGCCAGCCCAAAGTCCTGCTTCTGGCCATGCTGGCGGGCTTGATCATCTACCCAGCCTTTACCGCCGCTGAGCCGTACCGGCTTCCGGTGGCCAGCAGCTTCCTGATCTGGATCATTCTCGCGTTGGGGTTGACCATCGTCATGGGCATGTCCGGGGTGCTCGACATTGGCTTCGCCGGAAATTTCGCGGTCGGAGCGTATGTGGCGGCCTACCTGACCGGCCCGGCGATGCCTTGGCGCTCGACGATATTCCCGGTCGCGCCCGACATGATCGTTGTGGTTGCCATCGCGGCCCTGGTCACAGGCGGCGTGGGGGTGTTCCGCGGCTTGCTCACCTCCCGCATGCGGGCCGACTACCTGGCGATCTCGACTCTGGCGCTCGGCCTGGTCGCCCACGACGTGATCAAGTACACCAGCGGGGTAAGCGGCATCAGCGCGATTCCGCCGCCCAGGTTTTTTGGGACGCCGATCACATCCCAGCTCACCCAGTATGCCATTCTTGGGGTGATCGTCGTCGTGGTGGTCGTGATCGCAATCCGGCTGCAGAATTCAAGGGCCGGCCGGGCCATGGCCGCGATCCGCGAGGATGAGTTCGCAGCGGACTCCTCGGGAGTCAATGTCGCCCACTACAAGACCGCCGCATTCTTCGTTGGCTCGGCGATCGCGGGCGTGGCGGGGGCGATGTACGCAAATGTCCTGAGCTATGTCGATCCGGACCTGGCGGGCTTCCACATCTCGGTGATGACCCTGGCCATGGCCTGCATCGGCGGGGCGGGCAGCGCGGCCGGGGCGGTTCTTGGCGCGCTCTTGATTCTGGGCATCGACCGGGTCATCATTCCAGGTCTGGCGGCATCCCTCGAGAATTCGGTTTATCGGGGCTTCAGCATTCGTGAACTTAACTACCTGGTCTTTGGGGCGGCGCTATATCTTTCGTTGTTGGGCTGGCGGCGCCAGGCCTCCGGCGTGGCCGGACGATCGGACCGGGAACCCTGGGACCCTGATCAACTCCTCACCTTGCGCTGGTGGACGGAGGCGCCCCACCGGCTGGGCATGGGCGTTGGACGGGTGAGGCTCGCGTTCGCCCATGCTGGGTCCCGGACCCGCGATTACTTCGATCGGAATGTGTTTGACAGCGGAGGCGACGACGCGTGAACGCGCCCGGCGCCGCCATAACTCGTTACGCTCGTGATGGAGAATTATGACGCTACTACTAAAAGCTGATCATGTCACCAAGAAGTTCGGCGGGTTGACCGCGGTGAACAAAGTGGATTTCGAGATCACGAAGGGCATGATTGCCGGCCTGATCGGCCCGAACGGGGCCGGCAAGACCACTTTCTTCAACAACATCACCGGCTTGTACACGCCGACGGAAGGGGCCATCTACTTTGATGGTCAGGCAATCACCGGCCTCAAGCCGCATGTGATTCAGAAACGCGGCATCAGCCGGACGTTCCAGAACATCCGCCTCTTTGGCCAGCTCAGCGCCCTCGAGAATGTGCTGGTGGGCGAGCACGTGCGCCTGAGCGGGACGATTCTAGAGGCGTTCTTTCGGCCCAAGCGTGTGATGCGCGAGGAGGCGGCCGCCAAGGAAAAGGCGCTCAAGGTGCTCGACTTCGTTGGGCTGGGCCGGGGGATCGCCGATCAGGCGGCCCGCAATCTGCCATATGGCTCGCAGCGCCGGCTCGAGATCGCGCGCGCGCTAGCCAGCGATCCGCAACTGCTGCTGCTCGATGAACCCACGGCCGGGATGAACCCGCAGGAAAAGAAAGAGCTGACTGATCTGGTCAAGCACGTCCGGAATGAGATGGGCGTGACCGTTTTGCTGATTGAGCACGACATGAAGGTTGTGATGGGGATCAGCGACCGGGTGACGGTCCTCGACCATGGCGAGAAGATCGCCGAAGGGCTGCCGGCGGAAGTGCAAAGGAACCCGCAGGTCATTGAAGCGTATCTCGGCACCGGCGCGGCCGCGGAAGGCGCCTAGCCGTAGCGATTCTTGGAAATGGCAATGCTAGAACTGAAAAACGTCCACACCTACTACGGCAACATTCACGCCCTGAAAGGCATCAGCCTGACGGTCAACAAGGGTGAGATCGTCACCCTGATCGGCTCGAACGGGGCGGGCAAGACCACCACCCTTCGGACGATCCAGGGCATCCTGAAGCCGCGCGAGGGCCAGATCATCTTCGAGGGCGAGGAACTGCAGAAGATCCCCCCGCACGAGATCGTCAAGCGCGGGGTGAGCCAGTCGCCCGAGGGCCGGTTGATCTTCCCCCGGATGACGGTCAAAGAGAATCTCGAGATGGGCGCCTACCAGCGCACCGATCGGGACGGGATTGCCGAGGACCTGGAGAAGGTCTTCAAGTTCTTCCCGCGCCTGAAGGAGCGCATCAGTCAGCGGGGCGGGACGCTCTCGGGCGGCGAACAGCAGATGCTGTCGATGGGCCGGGCGCTGATGGCCCGCCCGCGGGTGATGCTCCTGGACGAGCCCTCGATGGGCCTGGCCCCGATCCTGGTCGACCAGATCTTCGACATCATCCGCGAGTTGCATAGCGAAGGCGTGACGATCCTGTTGGTCGAGCAGAACGCCCGAATCGCGCTCAGCGTGGCCGATCGCGGCTACGTGCTGGAGACCGGCGAGATCGCCCTTAGTGGCCCGGCCAAAGACCTCCTCCACAGCCCTGAGGTCAAAGCCGCGTATCTGGGCGAAGGGCATTAGGCTGACGTAAGGGCTGCCCTCCGTGCCAGCCCTTGTGGCTATCCGCGTACCACAGACATATGACGCGCCCGGGATGGATTTCCCCGGCGCGTTGCGTTTCCGGATGGGGTTTTCGGTAGGGGCAGCCCTTGTGGCTGCCCAGGAACATCGGTCGCCCTCTCGGAATATCGGCCAACAACAGATATCCTCGCCGCAAAACGCGGTGTACGATGCAGTCATGTCTCGCATGACCCACCGATTCAGCGCTGCGCTGGACGACAACACACGTGAGCGTCTGAATCACCTGGCAGAGATATGGCACGTGTCACAGGCCGAAGTCGTGCGCCGCGCAGTCGCCAGGGCGGCCGCCGAGGCCGCGCAAATGCACCCCGACCCAGTTGCGATGTTGCGTGATCTGCATGCCCAGGGACTGGGCGTAGATCCCAGGCGCGCCAACGCCTACCTGTCAACGATCCGCGCTGAACGCAAGCACTGGAGAGCCAGGTGATCGGCGCAACTGCGATCTTGATGGATGCGAGGCATGCGATATGCAACCGCGTCGACTTCAGGCGCCTCATTGGGCAACTCCTGAGTCTTGCGGGCGGCTTTGGCGCATCCTTCGACTCTGCGCGCTGGCCCTTCGACAGGCGCGCTCTGGGACTGGAGCGCTCTGGGACTGGAGCGCTCCGCGAGGTCATGCCTAACTTTTCAGCCGGGGTGGTACGAAACTGTTCATGACATGGATTACTCGCGCCGGTCCCCGAGCGGCCGGGTCATGGCGGGCCTTTCGGCCGGCGCGCTGTCGGACTCCGGACGACTGGAATTCGCGGCGCTACGGCACCGGCGCCCACGCCCCGCCCGCATAGCCCACAACCACCACCGGTGCAGGCTGAGTGTCGCCGTTAGGCGCAACCGACCACGTCCCGCTTGCGCCCGCGAAATGCTTTGTCGCCAGGAGTGCCCTGCGGAATGCATCCCGGGTTGGGGTCTCGCACACGCGCTGGGTGGCGGCGAAAGCGGCTTTGGCCGCATCATAGGCGCGCGAGGCCAAAGCCGTCGGCGCGACTCGGAAGCGTTTCTCGAAGTTGGCCGCAAACGGGCCCGACGGCATGGGTGATTCCGTGGTCAGGGCGCCCTCCGCGGCCGCGCCGGCCGCCGCCGCGAAGCTCAGCGACAAGAGCGCCTGCCCGCCGCCCAGGCGACCCCTGTAACCGGCCGTCCGCAGCGCGGCCGCAAACTGCCCGCCGGCGGTCCCGCTCTCCCCGCCGAAATACACGAGATCCGGGTTCGCCGTGACGACGTCCCTGGCGATCGCCGCAGTGGCGCCAACGGTTTCTGCCGTGCCGACCGAGCGCTGGAGTTTGACCGCGAGCGGTTTTAGCCGGGCGGCGATGGCGTCTGTGATCTCGGGCCGGCGCGCGTCGCCGATCACGGCCACCGTTTGCGCACCTTTCGACACCGCCCAAAGCGCCATAACGCTCGCTCTGGCGCCGTCGTCGGCGGTCAGGCGGATGAAGTTCGGCCGGCCGATCGGGTAATACATCTCCGGCTCGGATGCGTTCCCGGGTTGGGTGAGACCGATTGCCGCGGCCGATAGCCCGATGACGGGGATCGGCTCCCCGCCCGCGGCGCCAGCTTCGGGCAGGATCACTCTCACGGCCGCGCTGTCGGCTGACGTGATCATCAGCCAGGACTGGCTGTCTTTGGCCAGCGCAAACGCGGCCTCGCGCACGCCCCGCAGCGCGGCCGGCGGATCTGATTCGACCGGCATCGGTTGGGCGACGATGCTGATCCGAACCTTGCCCGCGCATAGGCTTCCGCCGTTATTCTCCTCAAGCGCAAGTTGGAGGGCGTTCATCACCGCCTGGGCGCCGGGTGAGGCCGGATCGCCGGCAGCGATCCTCCAGTTCACCTCCGCGTTTGTCGGCCTGCTCTCCGGCGTGGCTTCGGACGGAGGAACTCTCAGGGGCGGGCGGCAGGCGGCGAGCGCGAATACGCACACCGCAGCAAGCCGCAATAACGGGCGATGGCGGGACATGGGCCGAATTATCCGCCTGACGGCGGACGGCGGTCTGCTGTCTCCCCATGCGATACTCTCGGACGTGTTCACCCCCATCTGGACCCTGTGTTTTGCGCTGCGCTCGGGCGACGCGCTGATGGGCTACAAGAAGCGGGGGTTCGGCGCGGGCAAAGTGACCGGCATCGGAGGCAAAGTCGAGGACGGCGAGACGGTCCGCGCGGCGGCTGCGCGCGAATTGCGCGAGGAGGTCCATCTGACGACCGACCCCGCGGACCTGCGCCTCGTGGCCGAGATCGATTTCCGCTTTCCCCACCGGCCGGACTGGGGGATGCCCGTCCACGTATTTACTGTCGAGCGTTGGACAGGCGAAGCAACCGAGACGGACGAAATTTCGCCGCTGTGGTTGCCGCTCGCGGGATTACCCATTGAGCGGATGTGGGACGACGCCCGTTACTGGCTTCCGCTAACCCTCCGCGGCGTGCCGGCTCGCTGGCGCTTCATCTTTGGCGCGGATAACCAGACGGTCCGCGAGGCGCGGAGGGGGATGTTAGCTCTTGGCCGTTAGCCATTAGCTGTTAGCCAATAGAGAATTGCTAACGGCTAATAGCTTGATAGTTCGGCGCTTCCTTGGTGATCGTGATCGAGTGCGGGTGGCTCTCGATCAGGCCGGCGTTGGTAATCCGCACAAAGCGCGCTTTGGTCCGCAGCGCGTCGAGGTCCGGCGCGCCCACATAGCCCATTCCGCTGCGCACCCCGCCGACGAGCTGATAGACGTAGTCGCGCAGCGATCCCTTGAAGGGCACCCGGCCCTCAATCCCCTCCGGCACGGTCTTGCCGGTCGCCTGCCCGCTGCCGTAGCGATCCCGGCCAAGGCCCTGCATCGCTCCCAGCGACCCCATCCCCCGATAGTCCTTGAAGCGGCGGCCCTCATACAGCACAACGTCGCCCGGGCTCTCCTCAAGGCCTGCCAGCAGGCTCCCCAGCATCACCGTATTCGCGCCGGCGGCCAGCGCTTTGACGATGTCGCCGCTGTATTTGACCTCGCCGTCGGCGATCAGCGGCGTCGCGGTCCGGACGGCCTCCTCGGCGCAATCCATGATCGCGCTGATCTGGGGCATGCCGGCGCCGGCCACGACCCGGGTCGTGCAAATCGAGCCTGCGCCCACTCCGATCTTCACGCCGTCCGCCCCGGCTGCCACGAGGTCGCGCACGCCTTCAGCCGTGACGACATTGCCGCAAATGACCTGCGTGCCGAGCTTCTTGATCTGGGGCAGGGTTTCGATCACGCCTTTGGAATGTCCATGCGCGGTATCAATGAAGATGACATCGACACCGGCATTGACCAGCTCGCGGGCCCGCGCGACCGCATCGGCGCCCACACCGACTGCCGCGCCGCACAACAGCCGCCCCCGCCCGTCGGTGGCGGCGCTGGGATAGTCGCGCTTCTTCTGGATGTCCTTGATCGTGATCAGACCCTTCAAGTGGCCCGCCGCGTCGACGAGGGGCAGCTTCTCGATCCGGTGCTGGGCGAGCAAGCGCTGGGCATCGGCCAGGGAGGTGCCGACTGCGGCGGTGATCAGACCGCTGTGGGTCATGAACTCCGTGACGGGCCGCTCCATGTCGGCCGGTGTCGCGAAACGCATGTCGCGGTTGGTGAGGATCCCGACCAGCACACCGTCACGGGTGATCGGCACGCCGCTGATCCGGTAGCGGGCCATGAGCGTATCCGCGTCGCGCAGGCGCGCGTCCGGAGGCAGGGTGATCGGGTCGACGATCATGCCGCTCTCGCTGCGCTTTACCTTGTCGACTTCCTCGGCCTGCTGGGCGACGGTGAGATTTCGGTGGATGACGCCCAGCCCGCCCTCGCGGGCCAACGCGATCGCCAGGCGCGCTTCGGTGACGGTGTCCATCGCCGCGCTCAAGAGCGGGATATTCAACGTGATGTCGCGGGTGAGCGCTGCCCGGGTGGTCACCTCGGCCGGGAGGACCTCGGTGTAGCCGGGGGTGAGCAGGACATCATCAAAGGTCAGGGCTTCGGGGATGGGCTTCATCCCGCGATTCTATGCGATCGCAGGTTGCGTCGTTCCTTGAGGGTATAGGCTGGTCGAGCTACAGGCAGAAGAAGGGGAGAAAAGGAGAAAGAAGAAGCGATGAGGTTTATGTTTCATTCGTTTTCTCCCCTTCTCCCTTTCTTCTGATGCGGATCGCACCGGGGCAAATCATCGATACGCCGTTACAGGAGGCGCTCTGCTTTCCGGATGACGAGCTTGAGCCCGCTCCAGGTCGCGTCGATGGCGCACACCTTGACGTCCACCAGCCCCATCGGCAGGCACACTTCGCGTATGACGTCCTCAGTAACATCCGTGGCAACGCCCGAGGCCTTCTTGGGCCAGGACACCCAGATCATCCCATCCTGCTCGATGCCGGTTCTGAGTCGCATTAGTTGGGCGACGAGGTCGGCCCGCCGGGTGGCGAAGAGATGAACGGCCTGCGGGCGGGCGTTTGCAGTATCGGTGAATGCCTCGGCCGGCACGCCCAGCAGCGTCCAATAGGCCTCCGGCGCGCCGATTACGGCCAGGCGCATCCCCGGCTTGAAGCCGAGCTTCTGGTGGAGGGGCTTGCCAGAGTAGCCGGTATCTGCTCGCCGTGCCATTGTCAGTTGTCCACAGACTCATCTTCAGGAGAAGGGGAGAAAGGAAAAATCCAGATGGTCCGCAATTCCTATCCTGTCTTCTTCTTCCCTTCTCCCTTTCTTCTGTTGAATGACTTGCCCGTGATCCGCTCAAAGGTCAGTGCCGGAAGTGCCGCGCGCCGGTGAAGACCATCGCCATGCCGGCCTTGTCGGCGGCGGCGATGGCCTCGCTGTCGCGGACGCTCCCGCCCGGCTGCGCGACCGCGATGATGCCGGCTTCGGCCGCGGTTTCGATCCCGTCGGGGAAGGGGAAGAACGCATCGCTGGCCATCACCGCGCCGCGGGCGCGTACGCCCGCCCGCGCGGCCGCGATGCGAACACTGTCCACCCGATTCGGCTGTCCGCCCCCGATCCCGACTGTGGCCAGCACCCCGGGCGCCACCTCGCGGGCGAAGACGATGGCATTGCTCTTGACGTGCTGGGCGCAAGTCCAGGCGAAGCGCAACGTTTGAATCTCCTCCTTTTCGGCTTCGTGAGCCGAGACGGTCTTCCACGCCGCCGAGGCCGGATCGCCCGCATCAACCGATTGGCGCAACATCCCGCCCGTGATCGAGCGGTATTCGACCGCCTCGCGCAGCCCGGCGGGCGCCGCGACCACCCGGCAGTTCTTGCGCTTTCCGAGCAGCGCGAGCGCTTCGGGTGTAAAACCCGGCGCGACGATGGCTTCGAGGAACACCTCACCCAACGCCGCGATGGCGACACCCTCAACCACCCGATTCACGGCGACGACGCCGCCAAAGGCCGAGACCGGGTCGCTCGCGATGGCGGCCCGAACAGCCGCGGCCTGATCGTCGCCGCTGGCGATCCCGCACGGGCTGAGGTGTTTGACCACCACGACGGCCGGCCCCTCAAACTGGCGGGCGGCATTCCAGGCCGCATCGAGGTCCAGGAGGTTGTTGTAGCTCAGCTCCTTACCCTGGAGCAGCGCCCCGCCCAGCGGCCCGGCCGGCGCGTCGCCCAGGCTGAACAGCGTCGCCGCCTGATGGGGGTTCTCGCCATAACGCAGGGTCTGGTCATTCCGGAGGTGGAGCGTGTCGAGGGCCGCGCCGGCCGGGTGGGCGCCGGACAGGTAGTCGCGGATGCCGCTGTCGTAGGCGGCAGTGTGGGCAAAAGCTTTCAGCGCCAGCACCTCGCGGGTCTGGAGCGAAACAAACCCGTGCTGGTCCAGGTTGCGCAGAACCAGGCCGTAGTCATTTGGGTCGCAGATGACCGTCACGCGCTGGAAGTTCTTGGCCGCCGCGCGGATCAAGGCGACCCCGCCGATGTCAATCATCTCGACCGCGTCGGCGAGGGTGACATGCGGCTGGGCGATCGTGTTCTGGAACGGATACAGATTCACCACGACCAGGTCGATCATCGGCGCGCCGACCTTGAGGAGGTCGGCCCGGTCAGCGTCCGTGTCGTGGGCCAGGATGCCGGCGTGGATGGCCGGATGCAGGGTTTTTACCCTGCCTTCAAGGATCTCGGGCGAACCGGTGACGTCCTCGACGGACCGAACCGCGAGCCCGGCAGCGCTCAGCGCCCGGGCCGTCCCGCCGCTGGCGATCAGATCGATGCCGCGCTCGCGCAGCCCGGTCGCAAAGGCAACCAGGCCGTGTTTGTCGGAGACGGAGAGGAGTGCTTTCATTTTCCCAGCCTGCCCGCCAGCCGGGAGGTTGCGCTCCGGCCCGGACTCTGTTGGCGGCGCGGCCACCCTGCGGGCGTTTTGCCGGGCAACAACGCGGGAAAAAATGACGGCCACCGCGATGAGCGCGAAGATTGTCAGTTCCATAGGCATGGCGCGCTTTGCAGGCGCTGCAGCGAGGGCGGCACCGCGCCATCCATCTCTTCGCAAGACTTCATCGAATCGGATTCCGGGCCAATTGCAGCCGCCATCGGCGTCAGCGGTTCGTAATCGGCGCGTATTTTGGGCGCGGGCACGGGCGGATTATAGCGATCGACTGACGGCGGACCGCAAACAGCCGACCGGGGTTCTCGCTGCGGTCGGCCGTCTGCGGTC
>JBKJQK010000435.1:0-5571 GCA_046594095.1 Anaerolineae bacterium
GGGAGTTCGATCCTCCCCGCGTCCACTAACTTAAGTTGCTAAGGAATAATAGGTTTACAGCACAGGCGCTGACATCTTGTCGGCGCCTGTTTTTGTTCGGGGGTGCATTAGCATTAGGGGTGCATTGTCGAAGGGAGCCTGGCGTCGCTTTGTCTTCGTCGCTGATGTCGAAACTGCAGCAGTCAGGGTCCGGTGTCCCCGTCGAGCGGTGTCAGTAGAGCCATCCCACGCCCCCCTCTCTGGTTCAGGATCTCGGCGAAAGGAGCTACCACCTCCACCACGCCTCGTTCGCGAGAGGATGCCCAGGCGCTGGCGTCCAACGCGGCGGAGTGCCGGGCGGGATCTCGAATGAACGCCAGCCCTCCACCGGCGGTTCCAGCCGAACGCGGGCATACGGCGCGAGGTCTCCTATGAATCCGCGGTCCCATGTGACCAGGACGGGAATGTCGCCGTCCTCTTCAACTTCGGCCAAGACCCGGCAGTCATCCGCGCCCTTCGAATGTCTTGGAAGTAGGTCGTCCGCGCGACGCTGGATCGAAGCCTCTTGCTGCTCGTCGGAGTTGAATTCTCCGAAGGAGTAGTCAATGAACCGGAGGTGCTCCTCCAGGCCGGCTTGATTGGGGATACGCTTCGCTTCGGCTCTCACCGTGGGGACGATCACGGGCTTGCCGTACAGGAACAAGCGGACCGCGGCGATGCGCTGATCCGCAAGCGGGTCATCAGGCCCCAGCTTGTAGTTGCCGTTGTTCCCCTCTAAAAAATAGGTGAGGACGGGGGTGACTTGTTTCGAGAACCACGTGACCACACGATGCGCCCCGCAACCCCTCACCGCGCGGCTGCCTGCACCTCGCTGGAGGTTGTGAGGCCATACCACCACCATGATCCTAAAAGGCCCAGCAATGGGCGCCTCCATCGATTCTGCTTGTGAATGTCGCCGAGCTGGCGGTAGGGTGGGCGCCTAGCCATTGACCACCTACATTAGCGGCTGCGGCGGGAGGTGAAGTCTGTCCACACTAAGCGTTCCTATTTCTTCGAGTGCGGAAATCGGATCGGCTCCGACGACACTAGCGGTGTGCCGGGCGTGGTCCAGAGGCGCGGTCCTTCTACCGATCTGGATTGTTGCGGCATCGATCGTTTCGCCATCCCCGGCGGCCGGTCAGTCGAATCCAGCGAATGTCCTCAACCTCGTCGCGAGCTTCAAGGGCGTGGAGATGACCGGTGGCGGCCACCCTCCAGACCCGACGATAGCAGCTGGACCAAGCAGCCTCGTGATAACTACAAATGAGTCCGTCGCGATTTTCACCAAGGCCGGCGTCAAACTCGTCGAGGGAACCCTGTCGGGGATGTTTCAAAGCGTCCGCATGCCCGGGGAGGGCATGGCCGATCCCAGAGTGGTCTACGACCCAACGAGCGGACGATTTTTCATTGCGGCGATGGGTGGCTCCTTTGAAAGGGCCTCGCAATCTTGCGCCCCGCCGGGCACATGCTTTGCCCACTTCTTTGTCGCGGTCTCAAGAAACGCTACACCCTCTGGATTTGGCTCCGCGGACTGGTACCTGTACGCGCTTGATGCGGGTGGGGATGACACGTTTGTAGACTTCACTCGCCTAGGTGTAGGGGCTGACATTGTGGTCCTAGTTGGAACCACGAACCGATTTGCCGACGACTCAAACGTTGGCACCCGGATGCGCGTGATTGACAAATCAACGATCGTCTCGGGCCAACCTGCAACGTGGACCGACTTCACTAACATGCGGGACCCGATATCCGGCTCAGTCATTTACGGGTTGCAACCAGCCCTCAACCTCACGTCTCCAGGTACATTTTTCCTGGTGAACCATTCGACCGGCTCGAACTGCGGCCTCAACGTGTGGGGCATTGAGGGATCGCCTGCTACACCAAAATTATCCGTCCGCACCGCGGTACCAAGTAATGGGCGAAACGGCTGCCCGCAGTCGCGTACCCTCGCACAACAGCCTGATGGCGTGGCTGGCCTCTCCCTGAGCGGTGTAGCAGTAACCTCTAGCCCGGTCTTTTTCCGAAACGGCTCACTGTGGATTGCGCAGCATATGGAGACAGGTGCTGTTGCTCAACAAAATACTGTGGCCACCATTCGCTTTGCCGAGATAGACGTCACCGGCTGGCCTGCGACTGTCTCGGTTAAGCAGGATGTCGTTAGTCAAGCAGACGGTACCTGGCAGTTCTTTCCGGCAATCGTAGTCGGACCCGCAAACGACGTAGCCGTGGTCTTTAATAGCTCAAGCGCGTCGGAATATCCCTCCGTCAAATTTACCGGGCGTTCGGGCAGTGATCCACCCAACACACTGCGTCCGGCACTCACTTTAAAGGCGAGCGCCGTGGCCCTGAATAGCCCGGTCTTCAATTCAAACTTAGGAAATGTGACGCGCTTTGGCGATTACACCGGCGCGGCGATTGATCCGGAGGATGGCAGTGCCTGGTTGATCGGCGAATACGTTAAGAGTTCGACTCAGTGGGCCACATGGGTCGGTCGTGTGGAGCTAACTCCCGAGCTGACCGCTGCGATCGCGACCCATCCGGTGAACCTGTCGGTAGTGGCTGGACAGACGGCGAGGTTCTCGGTAGTCGCGAGCGGCGCCCCGCCACCGACATATCAGTGGCAAGTGTCGACCAGCAGCGGTACGACGTGGACGAGCCTCACCGACGCGGGGAAGTACCGCGGTACAGCCACGGCCACCCTCACGATCACGGGCGCCACGGTAGGGCTGAACGCGAACCATTACCGGGTGGTCGCGACCAACAGCGTCGGGACAGCGACAAGCAACGCGGCAACCCTGGGTGTGATCGGGAAGCCGATGATGTCCCTGGATCGCACGTCGCTGGTCTTTGCCGCGACGACCACCGGCGTCGCCTTGTCCAGCCAGACGGGCAGCCAGGCGATCCGCCTCACGCAAACCGGCGCGGGCACTGTAACCTGGACGGTGGCCTCGACCGCGCCGTGGCTTGTCGTGTCGCCAACATCCGGCAGCGGATCGGCCACGTTGAACGTGTCCGTGCAGTTTGCGTCCGGTCTGGCGCCCACGCAGACCGGCAGCATCACGCTGACGTTTACCGGTGCCGCCAACACGGCCGGACCGATCGGCGTCACATTGAATACCTTGACGACGACGGCCACGACCGCACCGCAGGGGTCGTTCGATACGCCGACCGATGGGTCGACGGGCGTGACCGGCTCCATCGCGGTGACGGGGTGGGCGGTGGACGACGTCGAGGTCACGCGTGTGCGCATCCTGCGCGATCCGGTGGCGGGCGAACCCGCGGGCGCGCTCGTGTTCATCGGGGACGCGGTGCAGGTGGACGGCGCGCGCCCCGATGTGCAGGCGTTGTTCCCCAACCTGCCGCGCAGTTCGCGCGCGGGCTGGGGCTACCTGGCACTCACCAACTTCCTGCCGGGCCTGGGCAACGGCACGTTCAAGCTCACCGCGATCGCCGACGACGCCGACGGGCACTCGACCATTCTCGGCACGAAAGCGATCACCTGCGGCAACAGCAGCGCGACAGCCCCCTTCGGCGCGATTGACACACCGGGCCAGGGGGCAACGGTGAGCGGCAACGTCACCAACTTCGGCTGGGTGCTGGCCCCCGCGCCGCGCCGCGCGGATCCCCCCTCAGGCGGCGTCGTCCGCGTCGCCATCGACGGGCTGATCAGTTCGGCGATCCCGGGGGGCTGGAGCAGCCGCTCGGACCTGACCGCGCTATTCCCGGCCGCGTCATTCCCGGGCATCGGCAATGCCCTGGGCGTCGCCTCGTTTGACAGCACCGCCTTGGCCAACGGCGTCCACACGATCTCGTGGATCGTGACCGACAACCTGGGAGCGGCGTCGGGCATCGGCAGCCGGTACTTCACCGTCGCGAACGGCAGCCTGTATCTGGACCCCAATCAGTCCGCCGCGAGGGCGTCGACCGTCATCAGCGGGCCCGCTATGTTGACCGACCCGCGCGCCGCGGCACTGCGTCTGAGCGGTGGAGCCGCGCTCGCGGACGCCATCGCGCAGGCGCCCGGAGATCTGGCCACCCTCAAGGGCCGGCGCGGGTTCGACCTGAACGCACCGGTCCAACCCTACGCCTTCCGCGGTGGCGTGGCGACGATCCAGTCCGAGGAGCTCGATCGGATCGAGCTGCATTTGAGCGAGACGGAGGGTCACAGCTATGCGGGCTACCTCCGGGTCGGCGCCGGCGTGGCGCCGCTGCCGATCGGCTCGGCGCTCAACGCCTCGACGGGCGAGTTCACGTGGTTGCCGGGCGTCGGGTTCGTCGGGTCGTACGAGCTGACGTTCGTGCGCTGGGCGGGCGGCCGCGCTGTGGCGCGCCAGGACGTTCGGGTCGTCCTCCACGCGAAGGGCAGTAACCGCGTCGGCCCGCTGGTCGTGATCGACACGCCGGCGCCGCAGCGCGATGTCGCACAGCCGTTCGTCGTGGCCGGGCACGCGGCCGACCTCGATGCGCAGCTCGGCACCGGAATCGAGACGCTCCACGTCTGGGCGTATCCGTTCGCCGGCGGCGAGCCGATCTTCCTCGGCGTGGCGGACTACGGCGGCACGCGGCCCGACGTGGCGGCGGTCTACGGCAGCGATCGCTTCGAGAAGACGGGCTTCGGCATTCGCGTCGAGGGCCTCCTGCCGGGCAACTACGACATCGCCGTCTTCGCCTGGTCGACGGTCCGCGGCGGCTTCCTCACCGCGAAAACGGTTCGCCTCACCGTCCAGTGATCGCCGAGAGTCGGGTCTTTAGGGATGCACTCCCGCGTAACCGCCCCACCACCGTCGCGCAGTGTAGGACTGAAATCGTCGACAACACTGAGTAAACTGTCAGTCCCGGAAGGCGAAGGAGCGTGTGCACCTCGCACTCCTGGAGCAGCTTCCGACGCACCTTCTCACCCGCGCCGCCCTGGAAGAGCACGTTGTCGGGAACGACGACGGCGGCCCGGCCGTGGATCTTCAGCAGGGACTTCACATGCTGGACGACGTTGACTTGCTTGTTCGATGTGGTGGTCCAGAAATCCGGCCGGTTGTAGGTAATGGACTCCTTGTCGGTGTCGCCCTCCTCGTTGATGACGGTGCTGGAGGACTTCTTCCCGAAAGGCGGATTGGTCAGCACCACATCTACGGTTTCCGACAGCTCGCTCCGCAAGGCATCGTCGGTCTTGATGGGCGGCTTCTTCTTCCCGTCGGAGACCCGACGGTTACTGATTCTCGAGGGCTCTGAGCTCGGCGATGCGATAGGCGTTCTTGCCTGCGCGCTTCGCCTCGTACAAGGCCAGGTCCGCATTCTTCATCAGCCTGTCCGCATCCTCGCCATGCACGGGATAGACACCGATGCCCGCGCTGGTGGTGATGATGACGGTCTGGCCCTCGATGTCGTACGGTTGCGACACGGCCTCGATCATTTTTGACGCCACCGCGGCCGCAGCGTCGGCGCCGCTGAGATGCGGCAGCACGATGATGAATTCGTCGCCGCCGAGGCGCGCCACCGTGTCTTCTTCGCGCACCGTCTCGACCAGGCGTCCGGCGACCATTTTCAGCAGCGCGTCCC
>JBKJQK010000455.1:0-6129 GCA_046594095.1 Anaerolineae bacterium
CAGGGTCCCGCGGCCGCGCCATCAAACGGGTTGACTCTTTCCACGAGCCGCTGCTGGACGATCGCGCTTGTGACGCCCAGCACCTTGCCGGTGGACGACAATTCCGCGGCCAGCGCCCGCGCCTGCGGTGAGAGCAGGCCAAACACGACCGCCAGGACCAGCGCTCCGCCAAGACCCGCCAGGGTCAGCCGGGCTGCTTTCAGAACCAGCGGCCGGGCGCCAAGCCCCCACTCGCGGGCAAGGACCGCCACGAACGCCGGGCCTGCGATCAGAAACGGGGCAAAGATCAGAAAGAATTGGTGGAACTTCGTGCCGTTGAAGAGGTTGATCATCACGCCCTTGGCCTGCGACGCGAACGTGGCATAGAAGGGCAGGTAAAGGGCGTATCCCAGGATGAAGACGCCCGCGCTGAACAGAATCGCCGGCATCAGCGATTCGCGTCGCAGCGCCCGCCCAGCCACGATCGCCAGGGCAAGCAACGTGCCAAACACCGGGAAATCCCAGGTATTCATGAACGACAGACCGCCGGCGAGGATGGCGGTCAGAACAAGCACCGGCAGGTTGCTGGCCGGTAGTTCCAGGCGGAGTTTGCGGATTCTTTTGGGCCAGTGTTCGGGCAGCCTGTCGAAGTTCACCTCTCGGGTGTTTCGAATGAACGGTTGGGTGAGAAACGACATCGCCACGATGAGCGCCAGAAGCGTGAAAGGCAGGCCCATGACATGCGGGTGGTTGTCCCCCAGAACATAGCTGAAGATCGGCGCTTCGGTGATCACCTCTTGCGGCTGTTGCGCTTCGGCCGTGCTCCCTGGCGCAAGATCTTTGACTACCCGCGACCAGTCCCACCACCAACTGTAGAAAAACCCGCGTGGTTGACCATTCTGGCAGTAGTCGACCGGGCGAGTCGCTATTTGGCGGACATCGAGCCAGCGCCAGAAACCATCTGGAAGCGTGTTGTTGCAGCGCAACAGGCCCATGAAACCGCCCAGGTTGCCCATCAGACCGAGCATCACCGCGGTCAACAGCCCGGCCGCGTATGGCCGCGTGTCACGCCGGGCGCGCGCCGGCGCCGATTCCTCGACGACCCGCTCGGCACGCGCCTTTAGCCCGAACAGGTTGAAACCGGCTGAGAAGGCGGTGACGATGGCCAACGCAAAATACATCGCGCCGCCAAGATTGAATGCGATCGAAGGAAGCACCCCACTGATCCGGGTCAGCATCGCAAGCAGGACGTACCCGAAGTAGTAGTAGCTGATCGCAAATCCCGACAACCAGGCGTCGTTGGGCGGGAACGTGTCGCTGCGCAGAATGGCATTGAGAAACATGGATTCCATGTATTTCTCGCCTCCCGCTTCTGTTATGTCGGGAACGTAGGCGCGGAAAGCCGCGCACAGCGCAAAGGCGCCTAGAAAGACGGCTTCGGTCCACCACACGTGCGTTGGGATTGCCTTCAGGGACAGGACGATGCCCGGTTTGCCTGAAGAAGCCCGATTTCGCGCGGTGAGCGCCAAGCCGGCCAGAGCGACCGCCGCAAGCGCGAGAAGCACCGCGCCCTCATTGTTGCGCGCGAGGCCAAGGATGACCAGGGCCCAGTACGCGAAGCCGCCCAGGATCAAGCCCAACGTCTTGCTGGCGCCATAACCCTGATCCGGCAATCCGCCAAGCAAGCGCCGGGCAAGACCCGCGGCGGCGAACGCGAACGCCTGCATCCAAAGGTACCAAACTATGAAGTCAATCATTCAACGACTGCGTAGATGCGGGTCCCTTCGTTGCGATACACAGTTCGAAGGTAGCCAGCCGCCGCCAAGCGCTCGAACTTGTCGATGCCGCTCGGGGAATAGAAGGCCACTTCCAGATCGCCCACAACCACAAACCGGATATTGTAGCGGCGGACCAGCTTCATTGCGTCAGGGAGGGAGTCGGTGTTGTAGAAAACATCGACATCGGTCTCGCGATCCAGGACGAGCCGCTCACTTAGGGCGCCGCGCTGTTGGCGCTGATGCCAGTCCCAGCCGATCACAGCGGGGAGGCCGGTGTAGATCGAGAATCTGCCGCCCCAGCGGTAGAGGAGGCTGCCCGTGCTGGCCTCGATGATGACGGGCGAGCCCGCGATGTTGGACTGCATCCAGCGGATGGCATCGTAGTCGTAGCGCAGTGGAAAGGTGCGGTTGTTGGCCGGGCCATCGGTGCGGATGGCATATCGCATGTAGGCCAGTCCGTCCAATCCTCGGGGCGCCTCTGGAGCGTACCGGTCGCCAATCTTGGCCGGAATCGCGAAGGCCGGATAGAGCGCCGCAAGAAAAAGCACCAATCCGAGCAAGGTCACAAAAACCGCTCGAGGGACCACGGCAGCCGGCGGAAGAGCCAGATTCAGACGCCGCCGTTGCCAGGCGGCGGGCCGGGTAAGGCTCGCCGCCACCAGCGCCCCCGTGGCCACCCCCAGCATGAGCCAGGCCTGAACGTAGAACTTAAAGACCGTGTTCATTCGTCCGACATCGCCTTTGAGCGTGAAGAATTCCACAAAGAGGGTCAGCCCAAACGCGCCGGCCACCAGCGCCCATACGCCGCGTTCGGGCCAGTTTGCTTCGCGATTCATGATTTGCGCGGCGGCAATGCTTAGCATCGGGATCGCCACGAGGGCTGCCTCGACACCCATCAGAAACAGACTGACCGCCAGAATCGCGCCCGCTACGGCGATGGCGAGGGCGCCCCGGTTTGCGCCCGGGCCGCGCGTTCGCAGCCTCGCGGTGATATCGCGGAGCCCGAATCCGGCAACGGGCACAACGAACAGCGCGTAGACCATGAGATACGGCCAAATTGGCGTGCGTTCTCCCGTCCAGGCAACGAGACTGTTGTAGGCGGTGCCATAATTTTCGAGGTAGGGGGCAAATGCCGCTCGCGTGGCAAGCAGAAATACCACAGCGGTGGGCGCCATCGACAAGCCCGCCCGCCAGCGGCTGCCGGGCGCCGCGGCTGCCGCTGCCGCGCAGACAAGGCTCGCTGCGCACAATGCCGCGAAGACCGGGTAGTCCCACGTGTTCGTTGGCCAAAGCGCGCCCACGGTGATCGCCGCAATCGCGATTGCGCCCCAACGTCGGGCACCCTGGACAAACGCGGTAGCCATGCCCAGACCCGAGAGCGCCAATGGCATCGCCATCATGTGAGCATGCAGGTCGCCGTAAACGAACGTGAAGAGCGGGAATTCGGCAATCGGCAGGGCATCAACGGCATACATCTCGCGCGCCGTCAGGCGGGTCGGGTTCCAATAGTGTTGCCAGCCGAAGTTGACCGGGCCACGCTCGAGCCATGCCCGGAGACCATTTAGGAGCCGGCTCACCGTGTCTGTCTCCGGAGGGCCTCCCAGACGCAACCAGTTCGTGTAAAGCACGCTCAGCGAGTCGATGTTTCCGAGGCCGGCAACCAGGAGAGCGGCCAAACCGCCCGCCAGGAGGGTGCCCTTTGGAAGCTGTCCCGGCAGCCCGTTCTTGCCAGCCCGTACGGATGCAAATAGGGTGGCCGCCGCGCCATACGCGCCGGTGGCGGTCATTCCAAACAGGGCCGGAAGCGCCAGGTTATAGGCCACTCCGGGCTCGATTCCCAGGGCCTTGATCGGCACCCCAATCAGCACGAATCCGAAGTAGTAATAGTTGATGTATCCGCCGGAAAACCAGGGATCGTAGGGCGGGAAGTAGGTCGACTTGAGCGTTGCGGTCAAGTACGCCAGGTCCATCGGCTTCTCGCCGCCGAAATACGGGTGCCACAGATCGGGATTCCCGCTTCGAATCAATGCAAATCCCACAAACCCAAGCAGGAAAATTAACTCGCCGGTAAGAATCACCCGCCAGCGCGCCCGAATGAAGCCAGCCAGCCAGCGCCGTTGCCACACGGCCGTCAGCCCGCCGATCAGCGCCAAAACGGCAAACGCCGCGCGCGCGATCGCCGGACTAAACACCGCGATCCTAACGCTCCCAAGCCACCATACAACTACGGCGACCAGGAGCAGGCCGGTGATCCGCGCGAACGCCCATCCGCCATCCGCAAACGCTGACTGGCCATCAGGTCTCCGGAATGCCAGAGCGAGAATTGGGAACGCGCATACGCCGGCCAGCTCAATGATCAGCAGCCAGGCGAGGAAGGCGGCAGGCTGCGACTGATTCAGAAGCGACTCGGGCGGAAAAACCTCGTTCCATGTCCCGCCCGCCTGCTGAGCCTGTCTGCCGGTGTCATCGAGCAGCATCCCTCGCGGCGTGTTAACCGCTCCGAGCGGAGTCTGGACATAGGTCCGGGCGAGGTCGAACTTTCCCAGGGCAGCTTCCGCCAGAGCCCGCGAGTAGCGTTCGGTCTTCCGAAAGATCAAGACGCGCGGGTGGTCATAGACCGAAAAAGCTTCTTCGGCGGTCGGATAGGGAACAAAAGTCCCGAGCGGACCGGCGGTCGCGGGCCCTCTCGCGAGCGGCTGCGGCATTTCCTGGGAGTTGAAGAGGAACGGGCCAAGCTTTGGGAACGAATGAAAGTCGGCGGCCAGGTCGAACCCGAGCTCACCCGCAAATAGCGCCCGGTAGTATTCCGTCGTTAGCGGAAAACGCCACGGCAGGCGCGCCACCGAGGCATAGATCCGGTTGCTCGACATGACCAGCGCATCTGCCTCGTCAAGCCGGTTCAGCATGTCGGTCAGTTTTCCAGCCACGCCCGGGGATTCTGGAGAATCTTCGTTGTACGGCTGCATTTGGCCATCATTACTGGTGGTCAGTTTCTGGTAATGCGTGCTAAAACCGTACTTGCCGTCGACGGCCTGGGGAAGTGGATCGTCCCATTGTTCGTTGGCCAGCACGCTTGCTCTGGCCGTCACGCCCTGGCCCGCGAGCTGGTACAGCTCAACATAATATTCATGTCCGGCCTCGAAGACGATATCCCCCAGCGAAATGCTCGGTTTCCCCGAATTGATCAGCGCCTGTGTTTCGCGCCCGGACGATCCGATCCCGCCGAAGTTGTCGATGACGCGGGCCGACACCAGCGCTTCGCCCGAGAGATGATTTAGCCGGATGGCGACATTGGCGCGGGCGGCCCGTGTCGGGGTGACGAGGTTGCTCGGCGTAATCCAAAAAGTCTCGGGCAGGCCGAACCGGGTTCGCACACTTTGAACCGCCAGTTGCTCCTGCCTTTCAAGGCCGTTTTCCTGCCAGGTCAGGGTCACCGCGGTCGAAACATTCTCATAGATCCAGCGCGATGCCGTGGCGCGGGTGATGGGCTCGCCATAAATCGACATGAATGACGCCGACCAGGCCAGAGTGAGCGCGACTGTCAAGAAGGTCAAGGGCGCGCGCAGAGAGAGCCGGCCCAATTTTGGCGCTCGCTCAAGGGCGATCGCCGCAAGCAGACACGCCAGCGGATAAATCGGCAGAAGATAGCGCATGGACTTCGTGTACTGGGTGCCCTGATACAAGAAATAGCCGGCGACCCAAACAACCGGAATCGCATATGCCCACCAGCGCCGACCGCGCATCAGCCTCCGGGCGGCCAGGGCCAGGCCCGCCAGCGCCGCCAGCGCGAGGGCAATCCCCATTCCCCAGAAAACGATGTTGACCAATGGAAATGTGATGGGAGCCCGATTCGCCCACTGGTGTCCGAAGGGCACGTCAATGGTGCCGTTCACAAAGACGCTTGCGAGGCTGAGATTTTCGATCCACCGCGAGGAAGGAGCCACGACGACCCGGACCGCCTCGGGTAGGCTGAGCGCGAGCTCGCACAGCCGTCCAACGGAGTCGTAGTTGGCTGAGGTGACCAGGCAACGCTGGAGGGTCAAGCGAAACTCATCCGGGCTGTTCCCGACGAAGGAGTAGGGCTGGGCAACCCGGAATGCGCCAAAGGCGCCCAACCCCGCCACGACGACCGAGAAGACCGCCGAGAAAAAGCCCCGTCCGACCGGACGCCGATCGCGCGCAAGGTGGATACCGGCGCTCAGGAAAATCATCGGCACGAGCGGCCAGGCGCTGATCTTGCTGGCGACCGCGCAGCCCGCCATCACCCCCGCCAGAAGGCCGTTGATGGCCAGCCGGGGCACGCGAACCGCAGGTGGCCCGGACCGCGTCCCTCGCGCGGCCAGGATCATGTTGACGCAGAACAGCAGGCACA
>JBKJQK010000498.1:0-7789 GCA_046594095.1 Anaerolineae bacterium
CCCGTGCACGCTGACGCAGGCCACCTCGCCGGCGGCGTACAGGCCCTCGATGATCTGGCCGGTCTCATCCGCCAGGACTTCTGTGTCGTTGTTGGTCGGGATGCCGCCCATGGCGTAATGAGCGGTCGGCTGGATGGGCACGGGCTGGGTCATCGGGTCGACGCCCTGGTATACCCGGCTGAATTCGATGATGTCCGGGAGCTTCTGCTCCATGTATTCGGCCGTGACCCGACGCGGGTTGCCGTCCGCCGCGAAATACTTGTTGATCTCCTCCGGACGGAAATCCAGATACACGTAGTCCTTGCCATCCACCCCGCGCCCTTCCCGGATTTCTTTGTAGATGTAGCGGCTGCAGATGTCGCGCGGGGCCAGGTCCTTGAGGGTGGGCATGTAGCGCTCCATGAAGCGCTCGCCCTTGCCGTTCAGAAACACCGCGCCTTCGCCGCGGGCCGCTTCGGACAGGAGAATGCCCAACTTGTAGACGCCGGTCGGGTGAAACTGGAAGAACTCCATGTCCTCCAGAGGCAAATGCCGGCGCAGAATCGCGGCCGGCGCGTCGCCGGTCAGAGAATGCGCGTTGGAGGTGACCTTCCACATCTTGCCGAAACCGCCGGTGGCCAGCATCGCGCCTTTGCTGTGAAAGACATGCAACTCGCCCGTGTCCAGGCAGACTGCGACGACACCATCGCACTTGCCGTTCTTGAGCACCAGGTCGATCATCTGATACTCGTCAAAAAACTGCACGTTGTTCTTGATGCAGTTCTGATAGAGCGTCTGGAGGATCATGTGCCCGGTGCGGTCCGCCGCATGACACGCCCGTTGGACGGCCTGTTTAGTGTCATTGTTGGTGTGCCCGCCAAACCGGCGCTGGCTGATCTTTCCGTCCGGCGTCCGGTCGAAGGGCAGACCGAGATGTTCGAGGTCGATAACGGCGTCGATCGCCTCTTTGCACATGATGTCGACGGCATCCTGATCGCACAGGAAGTCGCCGCCCTTGACCGTGTCGTAGGCGTGCCACTCCCACTTGTCGGGCTCCATGTTGCCGAGGGCGGCCGAGATACCACCCTGGGCGGTGCCCGTATGCGAGCGGGTCGGATATAGCTTCGAGATCACGGCCGTCTTCACGCGCCGGCTTGCATGCAACGCGGCCATGAGGCCGGCCCCGCCCGCGCCCACGACGAGCGCATCAAACTGATGATGATGAATCATGTGTGTTTCCTCTAGACGCGGCGCGCGCGCCGCGGAATTCTTAGCGCTTCAGCGGAGACGCTCCCATGAACAGTGCGACTGCGCCCAGCGCGGTCAGGACGACGATCAGCGCGCCGAAGGCAAGCAGGGTTGCCCGATAGAGCCCGCGCGAGTGCAAATAGTCATAGGCGACCTGGCGGAAACCGTTCAGGCCGTGGCCCATGGCCAGAAGCAACAGGATCAGGTAATAGACCCGCCACGCGATTTGCTCGACGGTGACGGGCTGGCCGGTCAGCCCCCAGCGCAACTCGGTATCAGCCACCTTCAAGTTGTGGGTCCCAACCAGCAGATGTTGTAGGCCAAAGTGGGAAATGGCAAAAAAGACCAGCGCCAGGCCGCTGTAGCGCATGAAGATCCACAGCGCGCGCTCGTAGTTGTTGCGGGCGACAGGGAACGGTTTGACCGTGCGGACGGTTCGGGCAACGGGTGTGGCCGTGGTCGTAGTCATGCTATTTGACCCCCAACATGCCCCGGACGGTATAGGCCACCATGATGGCCAGCCAGGGGACCGTTACGACCGCCGTGATGATCAGGCTCAGCCGGGTGGCCTTTTTCTGCTGCAACCAAAGTTCGGGTTTCAACTCGAACAGCGCGATCCGTGTGCCGTTGATGGCGTGATAGATCAGGCAGGCCGCCAGGGCCAGCTCGCCCAGCGCGAAGACCGGTGTCTTGTACAGCTCCAGCATCGCCTCATGAAGCGGCGGATTAAAGAACGCCATGCTCATTCCGAAGATGTGCAGCACCAGGAAAAGCAGAACACCCAGCCCGCTCACACGGTGGGCGATCCACATCAGGTGGTTCTCCCCTCCGCGGTAGCGCAGGCCTTCTCGAACGGTCAGGACTAATGGTTTAAGTACGTTTTGCATGATCGGTTTGGGCAGTTCAGCCGGACGCGAAATAGAACCTCTTGGTTGGAGAGTATAAGGCCGTTTCGATGGCGTCTACCGCTGCGACGCGCGCGGGTTTCGGCTCGCGAATCGCCGCGACCAGCGGTCCCGTCCGCCCGCCGCTGACCGGCAGGCGCGCCCCGAAACCTGCGCGTCCAGGCGGGACCTTGCCCAACGGCCGGGGCGGGAGCGCCACGAATCGCGAAATCCGCTACAATAGGGTCTGGGCTGGCTAACGGTTTGCTGCTAGGTGTATCCGTCAATGAACCGAATTTGCGCCATCTGTTTGCTGAGTCTGGCCGCGCGCCTGGCTTTCGCTCCGCCTGAACCGGGCGTCCGTGCCGCTGAATTGGATCCGGTTTGGGTTTCCACGCCGGCGCTGGAGCATGGCGGCGACGTGGAAGCGCGCGGCTTCTGGCTGGAGCGGGCCGGCACGAGCCGACCGGCCTCATCGTTGCCGGCGTCCGACCCCGCCTCGCCGGGAGCGCGGGAGCGAGAACCCGGCAGCGCGTCTGGGGCGATCTCGTCGGTTTCATTCGAGGGCTTGTCGGCCTCGGTGGTGTTAACCGGGCCCCTCGTCGTTGCCGGCGATATCGGGCTGCGCCACTACGTCCAGGTCATGGATGGCAGCCGGTTTGCCGCCTTCGATCGTTCAGGCGCGCCCGTGGGACCGGCCCGCTTCATTCGCGGTCTCTGGCCTTCAGGTTCGTGCAATAACAATGACCGCGGAAATCCCTCGGTCGCCTATGATGCGATCGCGGATCGGTGGATTCTTAGCTTTCTGGGTCGATCGACGGCGATCTGCATTGCGGTCTCTGAGTCCGACGACCCGCTGGGCGCCTACCATCTGTACGAGCTCGACATCGGCGTGGCGGTTAGCGCGCATGACCTGGGAGTCTGGCCCGATGCCCTCGCGATCACCGTGCCCGGGCCACCTTCGTGGCTGTTTGCGCTCGAGCGTGCCCGGATGCTCACCGGCGACAGCGCGCGCGCATTTGGGGGCTACTCGGCGGACAACGGCGCCTCCTTTCCAGTCCCGGTCCGCTACTCCGGAGGCCCGCTCCCGCCGTCCGGAAAGGGCCCGCTGTATTTGAACCGGATCTCTCCCAGTGTTTCCAGGCCGTCGGGGGCGGTTATGTTGACTCGCTTGAAGCTCAATTGGAACCTCCCGACGGCCACCTTCACGCCGATCTGGTCGGCGGATGGGGACGCTCTGGACGTCGCCGAGGACCTGGCCTGTGGGGGGCCGATGACGGGCTGTATCGCCCAGTCCGGAACGGCCAACCTGCTATCGGCCGCCGACCCGCCCATGCGGTCGGAGGCGAGCTACCGCCGCTTTGACAGCGCAGAGCGGATCGTCCACGTGTTTGGCGTGCCGCGACCGGGCACTAGCCGTCCGACCCTCACCTGGCTCGAGCTTGCTTCTCCCTACGCCCAGGATGTCTGGGCAGACGTTCAGCAGGGTCAGGTGAGATCGGATACCGCCAGCCGGTGGCTGGGCGCGGCAGCGATGAACAGCGCCGCCGAGATCGGTCTCGCGTACACCGCCGCGAGCCCCGACGTTGCCCCGGAATTGCGTTATGCGGTCTGGCCGCGCGGGGACGGGGCGGGCGGGGCCAACGTGGAGTCCGTCTTTTGGCCGGGCATGGGCGCTCAAATCACCGGCACCCTTTGGAATCAGCGGGCCAGTCTGGCCGTCGACCCCATGGACGGCTGCGGTTTCTGGACGACCGGGCAGTACCTGGCCTCGACCGGCGCGACCATGCGGCAGAGCCGATTCGGATGGTTCATGCTCGCGGAATGCGCTCCGGCGTTTTTCAGCGTGCGGGTGACCCCCGACACGGCCGACGTCTGCGCGGGCGCGTCGCTGTCGATTCTTGCGGATGTGTTCACGACCACGACCGCGACGACCCCCGTTACGCTGACAGGCGCCCTCCTGACGATGACCGCTCCGATCGGCATCGGATTTGTCGCGCCGCCGCCCGCGCTTGGCGCGCCGTTTGGCGCGCCACTGACGGTTACGATCGGACCATCGTCGACGGCCGGGATCGCGATCGTGGGCGTCGTGGGGAATGGGCCGGGCACGTTCACCGCCACGGTGGAACTTCGGGTTTGGACGCCGATCACGGTCGCGCCAGGCACGCTCACCGCAACGGTCGGAAATGCGCCGCTGGGCTTCTCGACGGGCCCCGTCCCAACCGCGACGAAGTCCATCACCTATCAGGTGTACTTCCAATGGGCCGAGGCCGGGCAGGCCGCCGCCTACCTGCTTGAAGTCGCGGACAACCCGGGATTCGTAGCTCCGGTCCTCGCCCTTACGACGACGACCAGCGCGCCGTCCCCCCTGATGTCACTCCGCCCGCTGGCCGTCTATTACTGGCGGGTCCGGGCTGCGAATGTGTGTGGAACCGGACCGTTGTCTAGCGCCGGTTCATTTCGGCCGCGCGCGTTTCTGTGGCTTCCCCTCGCGCGGCGCTAGGGTTGGGTGACGGCCGTCAGGCGAATTCTGTCGCCGCGGTCTGCCTGCCAGTCATGGGCGATGCCCTCGGCATCGCACCATGCTTCTCCCGTGAATAGCGAGCCCGCCTCCTCATCCGTGTAGTGGGAGGCGCGTAACCGGTAGCCTTGCAGCGGACGCTGTCCAAAATGGGTTTCGCGCGAAGCGGGGCCAAGGCGCTCGACATCGAGGTGAACGCGGCTTGGCTCAAACCCGAGCGTCGACAGCCAGATGAGCTCCGCCTGGAAGCGCTTCCACGCGCGGCCCGACCGGCGGGTCAGGAGGGCCGTCAAGGCGAATGGCGATCGGAAGCCGAGCTCCGTGTCGGGCGTCCAACTTGCCTCGAGTCGGCGGACGACGTCGGCATGTTGCCAGCACAGAAAAGCGCGCAAATCCCCATCCACTTCAGCCCAGGTTATCCGGCCCTCCCGTCTTGTCCTGCTTGCGCGAGCCGTCAGCAGATCAGGACTCCAGGCGCCCACGCCGTTTTGCGCCAACGCATACGTGAGCGAATCGACGCGCGGCTCCGGGAACGGCCTTGGTCGCGTCGTCTCACTGTCGAACTGAAGGTAATTGCTTCCGGTCCCGGCAATCTGCCAGCGCTCGTCGCCGATCATCGCCTGGCGGGCATCAAAATGGACGTGGATGCCCTTGCGGAGCGTCTGAAGCGGGTGGAGGGTGGGGTCTGGCATGCCTGCAACTGCTCCTGCTAAGATTACCGGCCTCCATCCTATATGAGTCTATTCATCACCGGCGTCGTGACCCTGATCACGTTGAGCGCGCTCTCATCCCTATTCATCATGGCCGAGTACAGCCTGGTGGCTTCGCGGCGCACCCGGCTGACCGAGATGGCCGAGCATGGCCGTCGCGGCGCGCGCGCGACCCTGGCTGTTCAGGCCGACATGGAGCGCTTTCTGGCTGGCGCGCAAACCGGAATTACGGTGATTTCGATCGCGGTCGGCATTCTCGCCGAGCCTCCCATTTCTGGCGGGATTGAACTCGGCCTTGCGAGCCTGCCGATCGGCCTGCCGGAAAACGTCGTCATTGTCGTGGGCAGCGCGCTGGGGCTGTTGCTTGCCACCTATGTCCATCTCGTGCTTGGCGAAATCGTGCCTCGTTCCATTGCCCTGCGATCGGTTGAAGTGGTGGCTTGCGTCGTCGTTCCGCCGTTGGCCGCCCTCAACCTGTTGTTGCGCCCCTTCATCTGGCTGCTCAACGCATCCTCGCGGACGGTGCTACGCCTGTTTCGAATCAAGATGAGTGGACACGCGTCTCGGGCCTACTCGGCGTCCGAGTTGGAAATGCTGGTCGCGGAGAGCCAGAAGGGCGGCACGCTTGAATCCGACGCGGGCAACATGATCAGCAAGGTTTTCAGCTTTGGCGACCTGTCCGTTCGGGAAGTCATGGTCCCGCGCACTGAGCTGGCCTGTGTTGATGTGGAGTCGACCCTGCACGAGGTCGCCCACGTGCTTGCCACCCATCCGTTTGACCGGCTCCCGGTCTACGAAGGTTCGATCGACCACATCATTGGCCTCTTGCATGCGAAGGACATGATCCGTGCGCTGTTGCCCAACACCCGGCCAATCACGGTCCGCCAGCTCATGCGCGAGACATTCTTTGTCCCGGATACACAGCGCGCTGACGAGCTTCTGACCCAGTTGCGGGCCCGCAGGGAGTACATGGCGATCGTTCTGGATGAGTATGGCGGCACCGCCGGCCTGGTGACGTTGAACGATCTGGTGGCCCGCATCATTGGCGAGGTGAGCGACAGCCCGGAATCGCAGCCCGATATTCAGCAACACGCCGACGGGAGCGCACTGCTCAACGGGTTGACCACGATTGGCGACGTCAATGACGCGTTTGGCCTCGGCCTCAAAGATGAGAATTTCGACACGATCGGCGGGTATGTGATGGGCCGGCTCGGGCGGGTCGCAAGGGTCGGCGACACCGTGGATGCGCCAGGCACGAGCTTTGTCCTAAAAGTCGAGGAGATGGACAAGCTGCGGGTGGCCAGGGTGCGCCTGTCACGCACGGGTTGAGAGCGCCTCATCCAGCGCTTCACCCAGGCTGCGGGCCTGGATCAGGACAAGGCCGGCCGGCGGATTTTCGATCGGCCGTGACGTGCGGGGGAGCAGACAGCGCTGGAAGCCGAGCTTGGCCGCCTCGTTCAAACGGGCGTTCAGCTGTCCGACGGTGCGCAGCTCGCCGCTCAAGCCGATTTCGCCAATGATGGCCAGATCGGGTGGAACCGCGATGTTCTTGGCCGCGCTGGCGATCGCGGCGGCCGCGGCCAGGTCGGCGGCCGGCTCGTCGATGCTCATCCCGCCGACGACATTGACGAATACATCCTGGTCATGGAGCCGAATCCCAACCCGCTTGGCCAGGACCGCAATCAGAATGAACAGACGGTTGTAGTCAAAGCCGTTGGCCGTCCGGCGCGGCATCGGGTTTTGGGTCGATGACGCGAGGGCCTGCACTTCGACCAGCAGCGGCCGGGTGCCTTCCATCGTTACCGCCACCGCGCTTCCAGGGGCGTTCATCATCCGCTCGGCCAGAAAAGCTTCCGACGGATTCAGAACTTCCTTCATCCCGCTCCCGGCCATCTCGAAAACGCCAACCTCGCTGGTCGCCCCGAAGCGATTCTTGATCGAGCGCAGCAGTCGGAACGAATGGAAACGGTCGCCCTCGAGCTGGAGGACCGTGTCGACGATGTGCTCGAGCACCTTTGGCCCGGCGATCGAGCCGTCTTTGGTGACATGCCCCACGAGAAAGCAGGCGACATTGAGCGACTTGGCCATGGCCTGAAGCCTCGACGCGCATTCGCGCACCTGAGTGACCGTGCCGGCGCTCGAAGACAGTGAATCGAGATACATCGTCTGGATCGAATCCACGATGACGAGCTTGGGCCGCATCTGTTCGATCGCCGCGACGACATCGTCGAGGTTCGTATCGGTCAGCAAATAGAGCTCGCTATCGCCAACACCGAGGCGGTCCGCCCGCATCTTGAGCTGGTGGGCGCTCTCCTCGCCGCTGACATACAGGGTCGGGCCGACGTTGCGCGCGGTCAGAACCGCGGCCTGCATCAGGAGTGTGGACTTGCCGATGCCGGGATCGTGCCAGGGTCGCTTGTGCTGGTCGGAGGCGATCCCGGCATCGG
>JBKJQK010000512.1:0-3278 GCA_046594095.1 Anaerolineae bacterium
CCCGGATGAGCCGGTGGATCAGCGCCGAATCTTCGGCGGTGGCGGCTCTCAGCGTCACCTTCTGGGCGAGATCGCTCATCAAACCAGTGCACTGAAGCGCGGGTCTGCCAGGGTGGCAGCGCGGTCATCCGGGTTGGTCTCGAGCCGCAAATACTCGGCCATTATCCGCCTGGCGCCAGACGTGTCGCCGCGCGCAAGGCTCGCCCGCATCAGGTTGTAGGCGATGTCGGCGTCGGCGGGGGCAAGGGCGCGAGCCCGATCCAGGGCATCCGTTGCCGCGCTGAGATCTCCGACGTCCATGTACGCCAGACCGAGCTCATTCAGAATGTCGGAACGATCGCCCTCCGCGAGCAGTCGGTTGAAATAGTGGCCGACCCGTTGGGCGGGCGTGGCGTTGGCTTCCAGGGGCGGAACACGCGTCAGCGGCGATGGCGCCGGCGTCTGGTTGGGAACGGAGAAGGTCGCCGGCGGCGAGGGAGGACGCTTGTCCTCCGCCGCTACCTGGGAGGCGATTGGCCCAGGGGCGATCGCGGGGACCGGCAAAACCAGCGGGTGTGCCTCGCCGCCTCGGGCGGTTGCCCGTTCGCGAAGGTCAAGGTAGCACACGGAGTAGAAGATGGCATTCAGCGGCCGGCCGAGCACAAAAAGCGCCGTTCCAACCAATGCTGCCATTGCGTAGATGACGAACATCACGGTGGCGGGCCCGCTTGCTCCCCGGGCGCCAATCGCGCCCAGAACGGCCAGTGCCTGGACGATGACGGGGGGCGCATTTAGCAGGGCAAAAAAAAGTAGAAGTCCCAACGATCGGCCGAACATCCTCGAACGTGAACCCCGGACCAGATTATGGCTTCGACCGAGCGCGGCGAATCCATCCGCGGATTCCGCCACGGCCGCAGAAAAACTCACGCTCCAAATCGTGCCCAGGCCCGCCCCGGCGGCAACACCCACAAGTGTGACCGGCAAACAAAAAAGGGCAAGAAGCGCGACAGCGAGCGCCGCGCCCGCGTCGCCGGATCGGCCCATCGCCGCCACGGTAATGATGGCTACGGGCCCAACGGCAATGAGCCAGGCGAAGCCCAGGGCGACGACCCTCAAGGCATTGACTGCCCAGAGCGACCCCCACTGCGGCCGGGTGGCTCTCCATGCCGCGCGCGCGCCTGTGGCCCGCCCATGCAGACGTTCAATGGCAAGATACGTCAGCGCGCCGTCCATCCATGGCCACAGGGCGCCGAGCACGCCCACAAGCCCGGAACCACAACATAGGGTCAGAAAGAAAACCGCTGACGCATTCGCGGGCCGCAGCCGGCTCAGGCTCCCAAGCTGCGAGACAAGGGAAGGCCATTGCGCGAGCGCATTGAGGAGAAGAAATGCCGCCATAGGAATGGCAAGCGGCGCAACGACGGCCATAAACGCGCCCGGATGCCTGAATAACAGGCGGATTGAGACAGGCAGAGGGCCGCCTGGGCGCGCTTCGACGCGCTCAGAATTCGCTTTTGGGGTCACGTAGTCAGTATAATGCGCAGGTCTTCTCGCCAGAAAATGCGAAATTGTGAGGCTCGAAATGAAGATCAGAATGCCCGCCGCGCTCCAATCACCAAACCCGGCCGTGACACGTCGCCTCGGGGTCGTGGCCGCACTCATGGTGAGTGTTGGAATGGCGCTGGTGTTTCTTGTGGCGCCACGGGCTCAGGACGCGGCCGGCGGCGACGCCCAGCGCATTTTCTACTTCCACGTCTCGTCAGCCTGGATCGGGTTCGCGGCAATGGGAGTATGCGCTTTTGCCAGTTGGCGCTATCTCATAACGCGCGACATGGGATGGGATCGCTTCGCTTTGGCCAATGCCGAGATATCGGTGCTTTTTCTGGCGTTGATGTTGTTGAGTGGCATGTTGTGGGGCCGCCCGACCTGGAACGTTTGGTGGACCTGGCAGGAGCCTAAGCTGGTCGTCAGCGCGCTCCAGTTTTTGCTCTACGTGTCCTACCTCGTGTTGCGATCGGCGGTCGATGATCCACATCGGCGGGCCCGGCTGGGCGCCGTTTTTGGGTTGCTCATTGTCATATTGGTCCCGTTCAACTTCCTGATCAGCCGGGTGATCGCGGATGGAGTCCATCCGGTCGTATTCGGACCGAGTGTGGCCAGTGAGACACAGGCCAAGGTCGGAATTGCAGCGCTGATGGTACCGGTTCTGTTGATTTCGCTGGCGGCCTTCAGTGTGTTGTATGTCTACCTTGTCCGGGCGCGCACGGCTATTCAAGAGCGACTCGATCGGATTGAGGCGCGCAAGGCCGCCCTTAGCTAGGAGCCGAATATGAACTTCGATAAAAACGCCCCATATGCGTTCGTCGCCTATGCCATCTTCATGTCGGGCATGCTCGTTTATGCGCTATCTCTGATGGCCAGGGCCAGGGCGGCCCGCCGCGATGAAGTGGCGCTTGACGGATTCGAGGCGGATGACCGCGCCGCTTCTTCGGGGGTCGACGCAAGCGCGCTGGCTTCCGAATCGATGGAGAAACCCAGATGACATCCAGCACCGCCGCGCGTCCAGGCCGCTGGAATACCTTTGTTCAGAGCTTGTACTTTGTGGCGGGATTCGGGGCGTTTGTCGTGGGCATCTTTGGCGCCGTGGGCGCGCTCGCGGATGCCGTGTACGGGCTCAAGGACATTATTCGGATCGCGGGCGGGCTAGCCATGATCGTCTTTGGCCTGTTCACGCTGCGCGTCATCAACATACCGCTTCTGTATTCGGACACGCGGCGCGGCCTGACTCGGACCGGGCGGCGGGTCGGCGCGGCCCAGTCTTTTGTGACGGGCTTGTCGTTCGCGGCCGGCTGGACGCCCTGTATCGGGCCTTTTCTTGGCGCAATATTGACCCTCAGTGTTGATAGCGCGGCCGGCCTGCGGGTGGCCCTGCTCGCGGCCTATACGCTTGGCCTCGGGATTCCTTTCATTTTGGTCGCCCTGCTCGCTGACCGGATGACGCCCCTGCTCCACTTTTTGCGGCGTAACATGCGCATGGTCGAGATCGTGTCGGGCGCGCTTTTGATCGTGGTTGGGGCACTCATGGTTGGGGGCTGGCTCACCGAGCTCAGCCGGGGAGTTGCGGGCCTTCAGTCGGCCCTGGAAAGCGACTTCGCGGCGACGATCGGGTTCACAGGCGTGGGCGCGCCCAGCATCGTCGTGGCATTTGCTGCCGGCTTTCTGTCCTTTGCGTCGCCCTGCGTGCTGCCGTTGGTGCCGGCTTACCTCGGATTCATCTCCGGGTGGGCGGTCAACTCGGC
>JBKJQK010000530.1:0-2632 GCA_046594095.1 Anaerolineae bacterium
GGCCGAACTCGACGGGCCCGGCCTGGCGGAAGGCGAATTGATACACCCCAAAGATCGCTTCGCCCGCGGCCACGAGCAGGATCGCGGCGACAATGATGCGCCGCCGTTGCGGGTCACGCGCCTCCAGCGCCACGAGGACAAGTATGACGGCGACTTCGATCCACTTGACGCATTCTTTCAGCCACAGCCGGAAATCGGTGGCGGGGAAGAACGAGAGTATCCCGACCGCGATGAAGATCAGGATCGGAATGGCGAACCGGGCGGCGCGGGCGAACATCGCCCGGTCGCCCTCACCAAACGGCCGCCGCCCGCTCAACCAGCGCAGCCCGAATGCCCCCAGAGTAAGGGCCAACAGGGCTTGTCCGCTGTCGATGGGGAGTTTGAGCAGGATCTGCTCAAGCGGCTCGAAGGGGCCGGCGATCAGGGTCAGGGCAAGGCCGAGGGCGGGCTCGATGAGGATCGCGACGACGACAGCGATCCCGGTCAATACGCCCGCGCCGATCAACACCCATGACAGGGGCAGCAGGCCGATGGCCAGACCCGCCCCAAGCGCGGCCGCGAGCGCCAGCCACGGCCAAATGCCGCCGGCGCGCCGGAGTTGAAGTACCGTCTTCACGTGGCTCGGATTGTACTGGTCTGGCGCCGACATGCGTTCAGAACACGGATTTCCAAGGATGACGCAGCGCATCAGCCTCACGCATGGCGAATCGGGCGCTGGGAGCAAAGTCCGGCTGGCGAGCCTCTGCGCGAATGTCATTCCGAACGCGCCCCATCGAGCCTGCGCATTCGAAAACGTATCGGGGCGCGTGAGGAATCCCCGGACCCGAAATCCATGGCCAGGAAAATCGGGCCTCGCGCGCGTCTGCCGATACGCGCGCTCCCGGTGGATGGTCACAGGGATTCCTCACGCGCCAGTTTTGTTCAAGCCTGCCAAGGAAATTTGGGCGCGTTCGGAATGACAGTCGCGAGAGTGCGCGCCAACCTGCCCCGGCCGAGAGACCTGGCGAGGCTCGCGGTGCCTCGCACGATCATTTGGAACACGGATTACGTGGATGCCGCGGATTTTCACGGATGACTCCGTTGAGATATCCGTGACGATCTGCGCGCATCCACGTAATCCGTGTTCCAGAAGCGGTCCTATCCCTTTAGCAGGTCGCCCAGATTGACGTTCATGCCGCTGCTCTTGCTCTCTCCGCCCTTGGGCAGATACTTGAAGATCGCGCCGGCCAGTTTGGCCATCGGCATAGTCTGCAGCCAGATCCGGCCCGGCCCGGTCAGAGTCGCGAAGAAAAGGCCTTCACCGCCGAACAGGATGTTCTTGACGCCCTTGACCATCTCGACATCAAAGTTGACCGTGGGCTCGAACATGGCCACGTGCCCCGTATCGACCTTCAGCTTCTCGCCGGGTTGCAGGGTGTACTCGACAATTTCGCCGTCGAAGGTGACGAAGAGGGTGCCAGGCCCGTCAAAGCGCTGCATGACCAGGCCCTCGCCGCCGAAGAAGCCCGCGCCGAGCTTGCGATTCCAGGCGATGCTGAGGGCGACGCTCTTCTCCGCGACCAGAAACGCGCCGCGCTGGGCGATCATCGACTGGCCCTGAGCCAGGTTCACCGGCACGATCTTGCCCGGGAAGTCGGAGCTGAAGGCGACCATCGGACCCTCGCGCATTGCGACATAGTCGACGACAAACAGCGACTCGCCTGAGACCATCCGCTTGAAGACACCGCCCAGGCCGCCGCCCATGTTGGTGTTCATGTCGACGCCTTCGCTCATCCACGATAGCGAGCCGGTCTCGGTGTAGATGTTTGCGCCATTGCGCAGGTTCAGAATCACGGCCTGAAGCGTCGTGCCGATGATCTTGAACGCCGAACCGCCCAGGGTGGTGCCCACCAGGGCGACGTTGGGGTCCGGCACGTCAAGACGCTGGCCGGCGACGTTGGTGAATCCTTCTGACATGGTTATCCCTCCGGTTATTGAATGCAGAATTCAGAATGCAGAATTCAGAATAAGTATCACCCATTCTGCATTTTGCATTCTGCATTCACAAAGATTGTCTGCCTTCGAGCGCGCGACTCAGGGTGATCTCGTCGGCGTATTCCAGATCGCCGCCGACCGGCAGCCCGCGCGCGAGGCGGCTGACCTTGACCCCGCTGCCGGCGAGTTTGCGGCCAATGTAGGCGGCCGTGTTTTCGCCTTCGAGGGTGGGATTCGTCGCCAGGATGACCTCGCGGACCGGCACGCCGTCACGGCCCGCGGCCACCCGGGCCAGCAACTCCCGGATGCGCAGGTCATCCGGCCCCATTCCGTTCATCGGCGAGATGACTCCGTGCAGGACGTGATAGACCCCGCCAAAGCGGGCCCGCTCGACTGCGGTGACATCCAGCGGTTCTTCCACCACGCAGATCACGCCCCGGTCGCGCGAAGACTCGGAACAGATCTCGCATGGGTCCGCTTCGGTGATGTTCAAACACACCGAGCACAGGCGCGTGAGAGCCTTCAGGTCGCGCAATGCGTCGGCTAGCATCACCGACGTTTCCAGCGGCGCGCGGAGCAGAAAATACGCCAGCCGTGAGGCGGTCTTGGGCCCGATCCCCGGCAGTTGCGACAGGGCGTCGACAAGCCGGGTGACCGA
>JBKJQK010000005.1:0-5948 GCA_046594095.1 Anaerolineae bacterium
CGCCAGTTCAGCCCGGGATGAAGGTGGACGTCGTCCGGGCCAGGCCCGTAACGGTGGTCGTTGACGGACGCAGGCTGCGCACCCGGACCCACAGCGTCACCGTGGGAGATGTGCTGACCGAGCTCAACGTCGTGCTGTATGACCAGGACTTTGCCCGGCCCGCACTGAGCACACCCATCATCGACGACCTCGATGTGCGGGTCGTCCGGGTCAAGCGTGAGCTGGTCGTCACCCAGGACATCATCCCCTTCGACACACGCTACCAGCCGGACTCAAACCTGGAGCTCGACAACACCATCATCGGCCAGGAGGGCGCCCCTGGAATTCGCGAGAAGCGAACCATGCTGACGCTTGAGGACGGGACCGAGGTTAAGCGTGAGCTCGTCGCCGATTTCATCGCCCGGGAAGTCCAGCCCCGGATTTACAAGTACGGGACCAAAATCGTTGTCCGCACGCTCGACACGCCTGAAGGCCCGGTTCAGTATTGGCGCGCGATCCGGATGTGGGCGACCTCGTATTCGGCCAACACTGCGGGCGTCTCGCGAAGCGCAAGAAACTATGGCATCGCCCGGTGCGGAATCCCGATGCGCCGGGGCATCGTCGCGGTTGATCCAACGGTCATCCCGCTACGCACCTATGTGTATGTGGATGGGTATGGCACGGGCTACGCCTGCGATACCGGCGGCGCAATCCAGAACAAGCGGATCGATCTGGGCTATGACGACGACAACCTCAAGCTGTGGCGCGGATGGGTGATTGTCTACCAGCTTGCGCCACCTCCGGCCAAGATTCAGTACAACCTGGATCCGGTGCAATAACCGGAATGGCAAAGAGCGCGCGCGGCCAGTTGGAGGCCCTTGGCATCGAGCCGAGGAAGAGCCTTGGCCAGAATTTCCTTGCCGACGATCAGACCGCCTCCGACATCGTCGCGGCAGTGGGCGCCGAATCCGGCGATGTCGTGATTGAAATTGGCCCGGGTACCGGCGCGCTAACCCGGCCTCTTCTGAAACGCGCCGGGCATGTCATTGCCATCGAATTGGACCCGCGGCTGGTATCGGCGCTTCAGGACACGTTCTCGGGAATGCCCAACCTGACGATTGCGCACGCGGACGCGCTGGCCGCGAACTTCGGCGAGCTCATCGCCACCCACGCGCCAACCCAAAGCGCCGTGCGCTTCGCCGGGAACCTGCCGTACTACATCACCTCGGCGGCGATCCGAAGGATGCTGGAAAGCGGCCTGGCCTGGCGCGCCATCGTCGTGACCGTGCAATTGGAAGTCGCCCAGAGGATGGTCGCCGGCCCGGGAGACATGAGTCTTCTCTCCCTGAGCACCCAGTTCTATGGTGTGCCTGAAACCGTGATGAAGTTGGGCCCCGGCGCGTTCTATCCGGAACCCGGGGTTGATTCCGCCGTCGTTCGGATCTTCCCCCACCCGAAACCCCTCTTTGAGCGGCCAGATGTCATCTTCAAACTGGCTCGACCAGCCTTTGGCCAGCGACGAAAGCAGCTGATCAACACCCTGTCCATCGGCACCGGATTCAGCAAAATCGACAGCGCGGAGCTGCTGCTCAAAGCCCGGGTCGATCCCAGCCGGCGCCCCGAGACGCTACGGGTTGACGAATGGGTCCGCCTGGCCGGCCTCTACGAAACGTTCACCCCCAGCGACGCACCGTCCTCAACGCCGGACACACCTGAAGCGGATTTAGTCTAAGCGGGTTGTCACAAGTTCTTGATACCCTTTTGTTTCCTGGGCTTGCCATTGCCAGACCTGGGGCCTGTCGCGCGCGACAGGCGCAGCCAGCAACTCGCCAATAGAGATGAGGCCGTCCATTGGCGCTGACCCGGTCGAGCAACAGCCCGTGTTGCAACCGCACCCTGCCGTCTGATCGCCGGTCGCGCCGATGGCGCCATCCTCTTCGCAACAACCACTGCCCGGACCTGAGCAGACGCCGGTCTCGGGAAGGACAAGCCGGGAATCCAGCGCGGCTTCCATGTCACCCGTGATTGCCGCCACGACGCTCCGAACCTGTTCATAGCCCGTGAGCATCAGGAAGGTTGGCGCGCGGCCATAGCTCTTCATCCCCACAATGTAGAAACCGGGCTCGGCAGCGTGCTTGAGTTCCGCCCATCCGTGCGGAGGAACGCTCCCGCAGCTATGCAAATTCGGATCAATGAGGGGCGCGAGCGCTGCCGGCGCTTCGTTGCGATCATCGAGGCTCAACCGCAGTTCACGAAGCATGTCAAGATCCGGGCGGAAGCCGGTGGCCGCCACGATCTGATCAGACTCGACAACTCGGCCGTCGTCCATGCTGGCCCGGATGCCGGCCGAGGAAAGAGTGATCCGCTCAATTCGAGCGCCCGTCATCAAGGTGACATTGGGTCCGCGCAGGATCTGCCTTACCCGCTCCCCGAGCTCGCCCCGCGCGGAAAGCTGATCGGCGGCTCCGCCCCCGAACATTTGGCTGGTCTCAGTGCGGCGAACCGCCCACGTCACCCGAGTTCCGGGCGCCTCGTCCGCAAGGCGGGCAAGGTCGAGCAGGGCGTTGAATGCGCTATGCCCGCCGCCGACAACCAAAGTATGCGCCCCCGCAAAGCGCGCCCGCTCAGCGCCGAGCGCGTCGGGGATGCCATACCTAATCCGGGCGTGGCCCGCCCGTTCGCCCGGCGCGGCGACACCGCTCGCGCCAAGCGGGTTGGCGTTTTCGCCGGTGCCACTGGCATCGATGACCGCCCGGGCCAGAAGCTCATGCTCAAAGCCCGCGGATTGATAGATGACCGCAAAAGGCGCAGCCTCGCGCCCCTTGCTTCTCAGCTTGTCGAATCCCTTTCGGGCGACGCTCGTAACCCGCGCGTTCAAGACCAGCACCCGGCAAATGGGCTCGCTGCCGGCAAGCGGCACGAGATAGTCATCCACAATCTGGCCCCCGGTCGGATAGGCCTCCGGGTTCGGCCCGGCCCAACCGGTCCCAGTCAACAAAGCCCGCGCCCCATCGTCAATGATGTAGCGCCACGGGCTGAATACCCGAACGTGGGCCCAGTTGCGGACCGCAGCGCCAACGCCGGTGCCGGCCTCCAGAATCACGAAAGACTCGGCCGCGGCGTGCAGACGCGCCGCGGCCGCCAGACCGATCGGGCCCGCGCCAATAATAGCGACGGGCAGTTGGGTTGTCATGTTCTTCGATCTCTCCTTTGTATAGACATCCATCTATGTTTTCTGGCAAAAAAGGGCCCTTACTTTCGGGGGCTCAACTCATTCTTCACGATCTGGGTCACGTGCGCGTCGGGCGCGAACTGAAGCATGAGTTGCCCGCAGCACACCGTCAGCCGCTCCTGGTTGAGGGCGTAGTAGGTCTCGCGGCCCTGGCGCTCGATGTTGACCAGCCCGGCATCGCGCAGGATGGCCAGATGATGACTCACGGTGGGCTGGGCGACGCCGATCCGGGCCGTGATAGCGCCAACCGTGAGCCGATCGCAGCAGCACAGCTTCATGATCCGCTGGCGGGTGTCGTCGGCAAGGGCCTTGGCAAAGGCTACCCCGCGGGTCGTTTTTGATTTCGTATCGATACTCATCGATGGATATCATATAGACAAATACCTATTTGTCAAGCCCTCATGACAGAGCCGCGCGGCAGGCTACAGGGAATGGATGGGCTTGAAGCGGTCGGACAGGCGGTCGCGCAGGGCAAACTCGAGCGCGTCGTTGCAGGCGCCGAGAATGGCAAACCCAACATCGCCATAGTCCAACCCGGCAACAAGCGGGAAAAGTCCCTGGGACAGATTGGAAGCGACGGTCGCGCCCGCCGCCTGGACAATCGGCCACATCGCGGCCACATCCCAGACATGAACCGACTGTTGAATAACGCCCACTACCGACCCGCGGGCCAGCATCGCCAGATCAAATCCCGTTGAACCGGAAATGCGCGCCTTCATCGGCAGATTCGGCCGCCCGAATTTGAGGGTTCGAGAACATGCCGAAAACAGCTGGGTGGGCTGCAGCCCGTCGGCGAACGCGGCCTTGATGGGAGCGTCATTGAGCCAGGCGCCAGCGCCTTCGACGCCATAGTACTGATGGCCAATCATCGGAAAGTCCGCCACGCCCATCACGGGCATGCCGTGGTGGAGCAGACCGATCAGCACTCCCCAGGTGGGGAACCCCCATGTGAAATTCGATGTGCCATCAATCGGATCGATCACCCACACCCATTCCTCGCCGCCAAACAACTGGGACTGTTCCTCCGACAAGATGCCGTGGCCGGGGTAGTGTTCGCGAATCGCCTGGGTGACCTTGCGGTCCGCCTCAAGATCGAACTCGGTGACCAGCGTGCCGTCGTGTTTCAGGGTCGCCACGAGACGGCCCTCTACCTCGCGCAACCGGAGACCGACCTCGCGGGCAAGGCCCCGCGCAAACGCCAGCGCGCCCGCGGGCAAGCCGTCGACGCCGGGCGCCGCTCCGGCGATGTCGAGGGCAAAACGGGCCGCCCTGCGCTGCACCCCAACCCGATCCTCATCCGCGGCGATTTCGCGCAGAAGTGTCCGAAGGGATTCCTGCTCTTCGGCGTTTAGCGCCCGCCAGGCTTCGCGGACGGTAGCCGTGTCCTCACTGAAAATGTGTTCCCAAAACAGGTCAAGATTCATAGCTGCTCGTTTGGGCGCCAGAGCGCCGCAAGGAATTGTAACCGGCGGGCTAGGCCAGGGCGAGGGCCACCTCAGCCGCCAGCGCGCGCATGAGCAGAGGCGGAACGGCATTCCCAACCTGATGGGCTTTCTGAATATACGTCCCGCAGAATGCGAAATCATCCGGGAACGATTGCAGGCGGGCAGCTTCCCGGATGGTGATCACCCGCGGGTCGCGCGGATGACCAAATCGTCCGCTGCCGGGATGAAACACCCAGCGCGTGATCGTCGGCGCGGGCTCATCCCAACGCAGGCGTCCATATGCGCCGCTGTATCCGGAGCGCGGCCTGAGTTCCTCCGGCAAATCCCGCAGGCCCTGACCCGGCCCGATAGAGGCCAGCCGCGCCGCCTGGGTTGGGCGAAGCGGCCGGGCAACATGGTCGCGCAAGAGGTCAGCGCCGCCCCGCATGGCGGCCTGATACGGGGTGGACGGCGGGTCGCCATATTCCGACGCGACGGCGCCTTCGCCGTGACGCAGCGACGGCAGGTCGCCGATTGCGTCGCGGACAGTAACTGGGACGGCCGGCTCAAGCTCTGGAAAGCGCGCTGCTGAATCCCGGCGGGCGATGAAGAAGGCCCTCCGCCGTCGCTGGGGGACGCCGTGCTCAACCGCGCGCAGAATTTTTGATTCCACCGCATAGCCGGCCCGCCCCAGCCGTTCGCCGATTTCGACGGTGAATGCGCCATCGAAGCCTGCTCGCATCTCGGCCACGTTTTCCATGATGATGGCGCGCGGGCGCAAGTATTCCGCAAACGCCAGAAAACGCTGGACCATCCCATTCCGGGGGTCCTCAAGCCAGCGCCGGGAGCGGGGAACGTTTTTGCTGAAACCCTGGCAGGGCGGGCCGCCGACGAGCAAATCGAGCGACCCGCGGCGCAACCCAAGTTGGCGGGCGAGACCGGCCGGCTCGATCTGGTTGAGGTCGGCCAACATCCCGCGATCGGCGCCAAAATTCTCCCGATACGTCTGAATGGAAATCGGGTCGGAATCCAGCCCGGCCACAACCTCAAACCCGGCCTGGCGCGCACCCGAGGACATCCCGCCACAACCGCAGAACAGATCGACAACACGCACGGGCTGAGTGTAGCCGAGGACGGCGGACCGCCGACCTCAGACCGGCCGAGAACGCGTTGCGGTCCACGGTCGGCCGTCCGCGGTCGGGTATGATCGCCTTTTGCCATGCCGACCAAGATCCCGGTCGCTGTCCTGGGCGCCACGGGCGCCGTAGGCCAGCGCTTTGTCCAACTCCTTCAGAATCATCCGCTGTTTGAAA
>JBKJQK010000021.1:0-11469 GCA_046594095.1 Anaerolineae bacterium
AGGAATAACAGGCCGGGGCAAGCCGGGTCGGCCCGGATGACCCGGCAAAAATCGTCGGCCGGGATTCCCGTGACAATCGCCTCCCAGGTGGCCCCAAAGTCGCGGGTTCTGAACACAAATGGCGTGTTGTCGTCCAGCTTGTAGCGCGTGGCCGTGAGATAGGCCGCCCCGGCATTTAAGGGCGACGGCTCAATCACGGAGATGAGCGACCCGGCGGGCAGGTCCGGCGGGGTGACGTTCTGCCAGGTCGCCCCGCCGTCGCGCGACAGATTCGCCAGCCCGTCGTCGCTGCCGGCCCAGAACAATCCGCGTTCGAGCGCCGACTCGCGGAACGTGGCGATCGAGGCGTAGTGCTCGGCGCCGGTCGTGTCGGCGGTGATTGGCCCGCCGCTCATCCTCAGCGTGTCCGGTTCGGCCCGGGTAAGGTCGGGCGAAATCTGCGCCCAGCTATGGCCCAGGTCGGTTGACGTGAAGGCCACATTGGCGCAAGCGTAAAGCGTATTTGGATCGTGGGGCGAGAACAGAACCGGGAACGTCCACGGGAAGCGGTATTTGAACGTCGATGGCTCCAGCCCTCCATAAGGTTGGGGCCAGACGTTGATCAACTGAACCTGCCGGGTGCGATGGTCGTACTTCTCGAGCGCGCCCATCCCGCCGGGAGCGCTCCCAACGGAACCGACGATGACGATGTTCGGGTCGTCGGGTTTGGCCGCGATAAAACCGCTTTCTCCGGTGCCGGCGACGAAACAGTCGCCCCAGGTGACGATCCCGCCGGAAGTGTCATTGGGCACGGCGATCGAGCTGTTGTCCTGCTGCGTGGCGTACACGCGATACGGGAACGCGTTGTCGACATCAATCCGGTAGAACTGCGACGTGAGCTGGTTGATGATGCTGGTAAAGGAAGCGCCCCCGTTGAACGACACGCACGCGCCGCCATCGTTTCCCTGGATCATCCGGGTGTTGTCGCGCGGGTCGATCCATAGGGCGTGGTTATCGCCGTGCGGGGTGGGGATGGCGCTGAAGGTCTTTCCGCCGTCGACCGAGCGGTGGAAGGCCATATTGTTGATATAGACCGTCTCCGCGTCGACCGGGTCGGCGTGGACGTGCATGTAGTAGAACGGGCGGCGGCGCAATTCGGCTTTAGCGTTGATGAGCTGCCAGGTCTCCCCGAAATCGTCGCTCCGATACAGGCCCGGCGCATCCTTCGATTCGATGATGGCCCATACCCGCCCGGCCATTGCGGGCGATGCGCTCACCCCGATTTTGCCCAGAAGACCGGCCGGCAACCCGTGATTTCTGGAAATGTCAGTCCACGTATCGCCGCCATCGCTGCTCTTCCACAGCCCGCAATCCGGTCCGCCGCTGCTCAACTCCCAGAAACTCCGGCGCGCCTGCCAGATGGAGGCGTACAGGATGCCTGGATTCTGAGGGTCGAGGGTGATATCGACTGCGCCCGCGTTCTCGCTCTTGAAAAGCGTCTTCTGCCAGGATGCGCCGCCGTCGCGGCTGCGATATACCCCGCGCTCCTCATTTGGCCCGAAGGCGTGACCCAACGCGGCCACATACACCAGGTCTGGATTCGCCGGATGAACAACGATCTTGCCGATGTGGCGTGTGTCGTCCAGTCCGCAATGCTTCCAGGTCCGACCCGCGTCCGACGACTTGTAGACGCCGTCGCCGTGCGAAACGTCAATGCGGATGCTGGTCTCGCCGGTCCCGGCGTAAACTACATTTGCGGCCGACGGCGCCACCGCGAGGGCCCCGACCGCCGCGGTCTTGAAGAACCCATCCGAGACATTCACCCAGGTCGTTCCGGCATCGGTGGTCTTGAACACGCCCCCTGCGACTGCGCCGAAATAGAAGACGGCCGGCCGGGTTGGGTCGCCGGCGACGGCGACAACGCGCCCGCCGCGAGCAGGCCCAAGATTGCGAAAGCGCATGGATTTGAGCAGGTCGTTGAGCATGGGTGGCCTCAGGAATGGGTCTCGGTTTGATGGACGAGACGCCATTGTCGCGCTTAATAGCGCTTGACGGACGGACCGTTTCCGCGCGCGATACGGGCCGCGCCGAAGGAACGCGGGCGGCTCGCCCGCGTTCCATGGCGCAGCCCGCGTTCCAAATGTCGGCCCGCCCTCAATCCTAGCCGGCCAGCTGGCGGGCCTGCTCGATCCAGGCTTTGAAGTTCGACTTGCGCCAATCCGGAAGGCGGGCAACTTCCTCGAGCCGGTCAGGGCTCGATTCAGCAATCTGTTTGAAAGTTCGAATGCCCGCCATCCGCAGACGCCGGGCGATCGTCGGGCCGATCCCGATGATCTCTTCCAGCGCGTCTTGCGGCGTTGCCGGCGCTGCAGGGACGGGCATCGAAGCCTCAAATGGGACCACCCCAGCGCTGGCTTGAAACGATCCAAGTGCGGCGGCAGATCCTGACGCGCCCGCGGTGGCTCCGGAATCGGCGGCCCGCGCAGCCCTCTCGGGGGCGGCGCGCCGGTCGTCGAGGCGGGCCGAGACCTCGGTGAGTTGCAGATCCCGGGAGGTCAACTCGGACATCGCGCGACGCAGGCTGCCCATACTGTCGTCGAGCTGCTGGCGCAGGGTCGAGATCTGCTGGTCCTTCTCAGCCGCCGCGGCGACAAGTTGATCGACGCCCGTTCGGTCGCGCCGGATACCCGGGCTGGGCGTTGCGGCGGCCGCCGGCAGAGTCTCGCCGAATGTGGTGAGGTCAGGCTGTCGGGCACTGCCGGGACGCGCGACAGCTTCCGCGTCGTCGAATTGGGTGGCGACCGCGCTCTGGCTTTCCAACGCGTTGCGGGCGAGGGCGGCCTGGGCGCGGGCATCCGCGAGCGCGGCCTGTTGGTCGGCCACCGTCGTGTCCGCCTGGGCGGCCTGAGCCGCGAGGGAATCAATCCGGCGATCCCGATCGGCGACGACCTGCTCCAGGGCGAGGCTTCGCGCGCGCGCGTCAGCGAGCTGGGCGCTCAGCGCTGCGATGCCCGCCGCCGCGGTGTTGAGCTCGGCCAAGCGCGCCTCGCTGGCCTTGAGGCTGGACTCCGCCCGTTGTGACTGAGTGCGCTCGCCGTCGAGCTGAGCGCGAGCCTCACGAATCGACGTCTCGAGGCCAGCCACGGTCGAGGCCATCGCCGCCAAACGCCCGGCCGCGGCTTTAGCGTCGGTGGTCGCCGCGCCCAATGTCGTCGCCAGCGCCGCCTTTTCTTCGGTTAAGGCCGCGGACTGCGTCAGGGCGCTGTTCAAATCCTGGCGCAGCAGTTCAATCCTTGCTTCTTGATCCGCGGCATCGGCCCGGGCAGCCTCCAACGCGCCTCCGGTCTGCTCAAGGTCGGACGGAAGAATCGCCAGCGCCGCAGCCGGCATGCTGGCTTGCTGGCGCATCTCGGACTGCGCCGAGGCTTCCGAAAGCGCGCCCACTTCGGCGCGAAGTCCGGCGATGACGGCATCCCGGCCATCTTGTTCGACCATGGGCGTTGAGACGCCTGGATCCGGCGGCGCGGGGCGCTGGTCGGAGGCCGCGATCGCGTTCAACTCGGCAATCCGGGCGCCCCGGCGGGCGAGTTCGGAGCGCGCCTCCCCCAACTCCTGCTCGAGTTCAGCCTGTCCAACCGCCGCCGACCCAGTGGCCGCTGCGGCCAGGTCGGCCCGCAAACGCGCGCATTCGGCGCGGGCCTCGGCCAGCTCGCGCTCAAGCTCAGCCTGGTCCGCGGCGGCGGGGACGTTCACCGCCCCGGCCACGCGTAGGGCGTTCAATTCGGCCCGGGCGTCGGCCAGCTCGCGCTCCAGGTTGGCCGTTTCAAATGTCGCAAGCGGAACGCCGACGGCGGCGCCCGGCGCGCTGGTTTGGGCCTGGGCAGACGCCAACGCGGCCTCGAGACGGGTCCGTTCGGCTTCCCACCCGCCAGGCGCGCTGGCGGCGCTGGCTCGGGCGTTGAGCTCGAACGTAAGGCGACGCGTTTCGGCCTGATGCGCGGCGAGCTGCGCGTCGCGCCGTGAGAGGGCCGTGTTCAGCGCGTCGATGCGCTGGTGGGCGGCGCCGACGGCAGCCTGCAGGCCGCCCGTCCGATTGCCGGCCTCATCGCTGGCGCTGGTGAAGGGCGCGGCTTCCGCAAGGCGCAACCGTGCCTCGCGATCGTTGGCCAGCCGTTCGAGCTCGCTCACCCGGGCCTGGGCCTCGCGCAGTTGCGATTCGATCAGAAGCGCGCTGCCCGCCACCGTGCTGATGCTGGCCACTTTGCGCGACTCGGTCTGAGTCGCGGTCTGGGCATCCAGCAACTGGGCGGAGGTCAGATCGAGCTGGCGCTTGAGCGCGTCGAGATCGCCCAGCCGGGCGTCCTTGCGGGCAAGTTCGGCGCGCGCATAGTCCAGTTCGGCCCGCATGCGCTCGGTGTTGGAGGTCAGCGCGGCGACCGTCTCCTCGGTCTGGGCGGCCATCTCCGCCGATTGGTCAAGCTGTTGCCCGGCGTCGGTCAACGCGCCCGATAGAGCGAGGGTTGTGCTTCCGCGGGTCGTCACCAGCCGCTCGAGTTCAAGCCGGCGTTGTTCCTCTGCCCGAAAAGACGCTTCTGTGCGGGCCGCGCGGGCCTTGAGGTCAGTGACTTGATTCTCGAGGTCAGTGAACTCCTGATTCCGGACCTGAAACGCCCGGACCGCGCTGTCGCGCTCGGTCAAGGCGAGGTGCTTGGCCACATGCTCCTGGTCCTTCTCGATGCGGAGCTGCTCGACCTCGGTTTCGGCCTTCTCGGCCTTACGGGAGGTGTTCAGCCACGAGAAGGCGGCCACGATGACGAACGCGGCCACGATAGCGGCAAGCGCGACGGGCAGGAGTGTAAGTAGGAAGTTGGTATCGGGCAAGGTCATGGCAAGCCTCCGGGCTGGTGGCCATTATAGTAAGACACTAGATCAGGGCAAATTGTGCTCAGGACGCAGTCGCCCGTTATCATGAGCATATGAAGCTGTCGGGCAAAGTTGCGCTTGTGACCGGCGCCGCGCATCGGGCTGGGAAGGCCATCGCGCTTGCGTTGGCAGCCGAAGGGGCCGACCTTGTATTGCACTATGGCCGGAGTGAAGCAGAGGCGCGCGAGACCGCCGCTGAGATTCGGGCGATGGGCCGCCGGGTAGCGCCCGCCCAGGCCGAATTGTCTTCGTGGGAAGCTGCCCAGGCGCTTGGGCGGGCCGCGCTTGCGACCTTTGGGCGGGTGGATGTCCTGGTGAACAGCGCGTCGTCGTTTGTCCGGCCAGGCTTCGCTCAGACCACAGAGGCCGATTATGACCTCGCCTTCAACGTCAATATCAAGGCCCCGTACGCGCTATGCCAGATCATTGGCGCGTCAATGGCCGGCCGGACCGCCGCTGATCCGGGTGTGATCATCAACATCATCGATGAAGGGGCCTTTGCGACCAGCGGCCGTTTCTTTGCCCACGGACTCTCGAAAGCGGCCTTGCTTGCCCTCACGCGCGCGTTGGCGGTCAATCTTGCCCCGGCGGTCCGGACCAACGCTGTCTGCCCGGGTCCGATCCTCAAGCCCGACGGGATGAGTGAAGGCCGATGGCAGGCGCTTCGGGCGGGAAACCCGCAAGGGGCGTTTGGCACGGCCGAGGACCTCGGCGCGTGCGTGGTCTTTCTGGCGAGCGGCCCCATCTTCATCAACGGCGAGTGTCTCATGCTGGACGGCGGGCGGAATTGGACGCGCCGAGGATGACCGCTGACGGCTGACGGCCTACTACGACAGCCGCGGATGCTCTGGCGGGTTGGGGCTACGACCGTCTTCGTGGCCAACGGGTAGGGGCTCCCTTGAGTTTGGTTGCCTGGATATGGCTCTTGAGCGCTGCTAATTACGCAGCTGCGCTCAGTGCCCAATTGTCGGCGCCGGTTTGAGGGCAGGTGAGTTTGGGCTGCGCGGCAGAACGTCGGTTAACCCTTCGGGTGGCCCGATGTCGGTTCGCGCCAATTGATGCGTCATGCGGGCCACCCAAAGGGTAATCGGACGTTCCCGAATACCACAGCCGCGTATGGGCCGGCAGGTAAGCGTTCCGAGCGCTTGCGGAAGACTCTCGCGAGTTCACAGATCGGTTGTGCGGCTGTCGTATTAGACGTCCCGCGGATCGGCGATGGTCCCGGCGATGGCCGAGGCGGCGACGACGGCGGGCGACGCCAGATAAATCTCAGAGTCGCGGGTGCCCATGCGACCCTGGAAGTTGCGGTTGGCGCTGCTGATCGTCGCCTCGCCATTCGCCGGGACACCCATGTGATTGCCCATGCAGGGGCCGCAGCCCGGCACCCCGATCACCGCCCCCGCATCCAGGAAGTCGCTGATCCAGCCGCGTTTGGTCGCTTCCTTCAGCACTTCGGATGAGGCAGGAATGACCAGCAGGCGCGTCCCGCGGGCGACCTGTTTTCCGCGCAGCACGTTAATGGCCGCCTCAAGATCCTCGAGCCGGCCGTTGGTGCAGGTCCCCAGAAAGGCTTGCTGGACTCGGGTGCCCCGCAGGGCGCTGACGGGCACCACGTTGTCGACCCGGTGCGGGCGCGCCACCATTGGTTCAATCGTCCCGAGATCGTATTCCTGGCGGGACGCGTAGTGGGCGTCGGCATCCGGGTAGAGCGCCCTCGATTCCAGCCCGGCCAGCAACGCATCAAAGTTCGGCACGCCGCCCCGGCCATCGGCTCGCCATGCGGCATCCCGGGCGACCAGCCGCCCACGCAGGTAGTCAAAAACCGCCGGGTCAGGGGCGAGATAACAGTTCTTGGCCCCGAACTCAGCCATCATGTTTGGCAGCACCATTCGGCTTTCCAGGCTGAGGCCGGCCACACCCGGCCCGTCAAATTCGACCGAGGCATACAGCCCGCCATCCTGTCCGAGATCGCCGATGAGCTTGAGACAGAAGTCCTTCGAGGTCACGCCCGGCCCAAGGTGGCCGGTGAGCGTGATCCGAATGGACTCCGGGACCCGCAGCCAGATCTCGCCCGTCGCCCAGATCGCGGCCACTTCGCTCCGCCCGATGCCGGCCCCAAACGCGCCCAGCCAGCCGAAATGGGTGGTGTGGCTGTCCGATCCGAGGATCATCTGGCCCGGCAGGACGGCCGCTTCCTCGCTCAGCACCTGGTGGCAGATCCCGCGCCCGACCTCCCAGAAGTGGCTGACTCCCTGCTCGGCGACAAACCGGCGGACATCGGCGTGATTCTGCGAGTGCTGGGTCGTCGGCGCCGGCACGGCATGATCGAGCGTAATGCGCAGCCGGTCCGGATTGCGGACCCTGGCCACCCCCAGTTGCTTGAACAGCTTCCAGATCGGCGCGGTGTTGTCGTGGCTGAGCACGCAATCAGGCTGGGCGTCCACAATCTGGCCGGCGCGGGCGTCGGGCAGGCCGGCGGCGCGGGCGAGGGCTTTCTCGGCGAAGGTTCTTCCCATGATGTGATGTCCGGCGCGACGTCGGCGCGGGAGGTGGGTATCATACGCGGTTGTGTCTGAAACTGCCCCGCTTGCGGCCGCCGCCGCTTCCCGCGCGCCGCTCCGCGATTCCCGCCAAAACATCCTCGCCTTTATGGGCGATATGGGCAGCTTCAGCGTTGGCATGTATTTCATGCCCACGACCACCGTACTGGTTGGGTTGGCCAGTCTCCTGACGGACGACAAAGCGCTCATCGGGATCGTGGGTCTGGCCTGGAAGGCGAGCTGGTATCTACCCCAATTGCTGGCCGCCCGGGTCATTCACGGCCAGCCGCGCAAGAAGCCGTTTTTGTGGTGGCCGGCGCTCTTTGGCCGGCAAACCATCCTGCTCCTCGCGCTGTGGCTGATCCTAACTCAGGCCAGCGCGCCGACGCTCACCGTCTGGCTCATCATTGGGGCCATCGCGATCTTCAGCGGCAGCGATGCGCTGGCCAGCATCGCCTGGTTTGACCTGCTGGGGCGGGCCTTCACCGCCCGGATTCGCAGCCGCCTCTTCGCGGTCGGCCAGTTCATCGGGTCGGTCCTCGGGATTGGCGTTGGGTTCGTCCTCGAACGGCTCCTGGGCGCCGAGTCGTTGCCGATCATGACCCGCTACGGCCTGATCCTCGGCTGCGGCTATCTGGCCTTTCAGGTCTCGACGCTGTGCATTCTTGCGATCCAGGAGCTGCCGACCGATGAAGCCGCCGAGGCCGAGTTACTGGAAGAACCCAGGACGTTCCGTGAAACACTATCGACGGCGGTGACCAGCGACGCGATGTTCCGGCGGGCCTTGCTTGGGCGCGGGCTGACCTTTCTCGAGACGATGGTCTCGTCGTTTTACGTCGTTTTTGCCAAGAACGAGCTTGGGCTTGGGCCCGAGGCAGTTGGCCTGTTCAGCGTCGCCTTCATCATCGGCAGCATCGTGGGCGTGTCCGTGTTTGGGACAATCGCGGATCGGTTTGGCACGCGACGGGTGACTCAGGTCGCCTCGTGGCTACATTTCGTGGCCCCGTTCCTCATCCTCCTGATCATTTCTTTTCCGGCTCTCGCGCCCGTGGCGATCCCAATGATGCTGGCTGTCATGGGCATCAACGGCGCGCTCGAGCACTCGCTCGTGATGGGCTACCTCGGCTACACGATGGATATCGCTTCCGACCAGTCCCGCGGCACCTACATTGCCGCAATCAATACCCTGAGCGGGCTGATCTCGCTTACGCCCTTTCTGGGCGGGGTGATGATCGACGCCCTGACCGGGACAATCGGCTCGCGGGCCGCCTATGGCGTCACGTTTGGTGTGGTGTGCGTGTTTGTCCTGGCCGGGGCGCTGGTGGCCTTGAGCCTGCCCAAACCCCTGAAGGCGACCGTCGCGTAGGCCGCTAGACCGCGCCCTTTATAATCGTTCCGCGGAGAAAAACACTTGACCTCACTTAAGCCGGCGCCGCAGAAGAGCGTCGACGTTATCATTCCGGTCTACAACGAAGAGCGCGATCTGCCCAAGTGCATGACCACCCTTCGCTCCAGGCTTTCGGCGGATTGCCCGTATCGCTGGCGGATTGTCGTCGCCAACAACGCCTCGACCGACGGGACGCTGGACATCGCGAAGTCGCTCAAAGCTGCCCATCCTGGCGTGTCGACTACATTCATCTGGATCAGAAGGGCCGTGGACGCGCGCTTAAGAAGGCCTGGCTTGCGTCGGATGCCGATGTCCGCTCGTACATGGATGTCGACCTTTCGACCGATCTCGATTTCTTCATGCCGATGATTGAGCCGCTGATGCGCGGCGCGTATCACATCGCCACGGGGTCGCGCCTCAAACGTGGCGCGCAGGTTCAGCGCGGACTCAAACGAGAGTTCATTTCACGCACGTACAACCTCATCGTCAAGTCCATGTTCCCGCGCCGCCGGTTTCACGATGCGCAATGCGGTTTCAAGGCCATCACCCGCGAGGCGGCTGAGAAGCTGCTTCCGCACATCGTTGACAACAAATGGTTCTTCGATTCGGAAATGCTCTTGCGGGCCGAGCAATTGGGATACACGGTTTGGGAAGTCCCCGTCCGCTGGACGGACGATCCGGACTCGCGCGTTAAGATCGTGTCGACCGCGATGGAGGACCTGAAAGGGCTGTGGCGGGTGCGCACGACCCGCTTTGAAGACTCGGTAAGTCAGATTTAACTGGGGGAGTTGATCATGGAGAATCGAAGAGTCGTCGTCACCGGAATCGGAGCGGTCACCCCGCTGGGAAATGACTTTGCCACAACGTGGGATGGCATTATCAATGGACGGTCCGGCCTGGGGCCGATCACCCGCTTTCCCGAGGGCGTGCTTCCGATCAAATATGCGGCTGAGGTCAGGGGTTTCGAGCCGCTGAAGTATTTCGACGCGAAGGAAATCCGGCGCACCGACATCTTTGAGCAATATGGTGTGGCGGCGGCGCGAATGGCGGTCGACGACGCAAAGCTCGTCATTACCGAAGAACTGGCCGAGGATGTCGGGGTGGTGATCGGCTCGTCGGTGGGCGGATTCACCTCGATGCTGGCCCAGTACGACATTCTGACCAAGCAGGGCTATCGCAAGATGAACGTCTTTGCGATCCCGATGATCATGGGCAATGGCGCGGCCGGCATGGTGGCCATCAAGCTGAACGCCCAGGGACCGTCCTACTCGCCCGTATCCGCTTGCGCGACGAGCAACGACAGCATCGGCCAGGCCTTCGAGATCATCCGCCGGGGCGCGGCCAAGGTCATGATCTCCGGCGGGGCCGACGCGACGGTGGCCAGCCTCGGCATGGCCGGCTTTGAGCAGATCGGCGCGCTCAGTCACGACGAGGCCTGGCCACCCCGCGCGCCGCGTCCGTTTGACAAGACCCGCGACGGCACGGTGGTAGGGGAGGGCGCATGCGTGCTGGTGCTCGAAGATCTTGAATTTGCGCTGGCCCGGGGCGCCCGCATCCTGGCCGAGATCGTCGGCTACGGCCAGACCACGGACGCCTTCCACGTCATCGCCCCGGCCGAAGGCGGCAAAGGCGCCGCGCGGGCAATTAAACGGGCCATGGCCGAGGCGGGCCTGCAGCCGGAGGACATCGACTACATCAACGCCCACGGCACGGCCACCCCGGCCAACGATCCTGCCGAGACCCAGGCGATCAAGACCGCCCTCGGCGAGCACGCCTACAAAGTCCCGGTCAGCAGCACCAAGAGCATGACCGGCCACATGATGGGCGCGACCGGCGCGCTGGAAGGGGCGATCTGTATCTACGCCATCCAGACCGGGATTGTGCCCCCGACGATCAACTTCACGACCCCGGATCCGCTGTGCGACCTGGACTATGTCCCGAACGTGGCGCGACACGTTAAGGTCGACGTGGCGATGAACAACTCCTTTGGTTTTGGCGGGCACAACGCGGTCGTCATCTTCAAGCGTTACGCGTAGACGTCCAACCTTCCATTGCCCGTGCTGCCTGAATTTCGAGATCAACGCCTGCTCACCCGCGCGCTCACGCACGCTTCATACGCCAACGAACATGGCAGCGAGGTCGCGCCGGAGTCGGCGGGCGCGGGCCCGGGCGACAACGAGCGCCTCGAGTTCTTGGGTGACGCGATCCTTGACTTTGTCGCCGGCGCGTGGCTCTTTGGCCGTTATCCCGAGTTTGACGAGGGGCGCCTGACACGCCTGCGGGCGGCCCTGGTGCGGGCCACGAGCCTGGCCCGGTTCGCCGAGAACGCCGGGCTTCCGGGCCGGCTTCGATTGGGGAAGGGAGAAGCCGAAGCCGGACGGGCCCGCCCAAACATCCTGGCCGACGCGTTTGAGGCCCTGCTGGGCGCGCTGTATCTCGATCAAGGGCACGAGGCGGTTCGAGCCTTTCTCGAGCCGATGCTCGAATCCGCCATGCCGGCCATCCTGGCCGAAAACCTAGACCGTGACGCCAAGACCCGACTGCAGGAATGGAGTCAGGCGTATCTGGGGGTCACCCCGCGTTACAAGCTGGCGTCGACCGGCGGCCCTGACCATGCCCGCGTCTTTGTGGCCGAAGTCT
>JBKJQK010000040.1:0-16894 GCA_046594095.1 Anaerolineae bacterium
ACATCTTCTTCCTTCCGTTGTCCATCCTCGATGCGCAGGCGGCGGGCGGAGCGCCGGATCTCAAGCAGTTGGTCGCGGCCGCCCGCGCGGAATACGCGACCGAGCTGGCCCGGCCGCGGTTCCCGCGCGCCCTCATGAGCACGGGTGAAGCGTTTTATGGCGCCATCGACGGTGGAATGCTGGGGCCAAATATCCTGGCCGGCGAGGGCGTATCGCCCGGCTCGGCCGAGGGCGTGGCGCATGTCATCGCCGATCCGCGCGCCGAAAGGTTGGAACCCGGCGAGATTCTGGTTTGCGTCGGCACCGATCCGGGCTGGACGCCGCTCTTTCTGGCCGCCCGGGCGCTGGTGACCGAGGTGGGCGGGCTGGTGACCCATGGCAGCGTCGTCGCCCGCGAGTACGGCATCCCGGCGGTCGTAGGCGTCGACGGCGCAACCACTCGCATCCGGACCGGCCAGAGGATTCGGGTGGACGGCACAACGGGAAGAGTTATTCTACTTGAGGATTCATGAGGCACTGGGTCCGGGTAATTCCTGTCGCCGCCGCACTGTTAGCCGCCCTGTCGGCCACGGGTGGCGTCCGCGCGCTCCCGCCACCGCCCCAGCCCTGGCCGCAGTTTCACCACGACGAGGCGCACACCGGCGTGGCCGAAGGCGTTTCGAACGTCGTCAGGGGCGCGGGTCCGCTTTTGCGCTGGCAGTACCGCGTGACGGCCGCGCCTGAGGTGGCCGAGTTTACCGACCCTGGCAATAGCGTCAGATACCGCTGGACATCGACGCTGCCGCTGGCCGACCTCGATGGCGACGGCAAACTCGAGGTGATCGTGACGACGCCGGACGGCACCGACGACGCCGACCGGGTGATCGCTTTGCGCGACAGGCCCGCCTGGTCGTGCTGCCCATTAGACCGACCGGGGCGATCACGCCGGAGTGGACGCTCTCATATCCGTACAAGCTGGACTCGGCCCAGCCGACGGTAGGCGATTTCGATCCATTGGACGGCCACGCCCGCAAGGCCGTTGTGATGGGATCGTGGGGTGGTGAATTGCTCGCCGCCTGGAAAGGCCTGTCCGGCGTGTTCACCGCGGCGCTGTCGCTAAGATCGTTGGACATCACCGCCACATTCGGGGTGACGCCGGTGATCCGCACATCTCCGCTTGTCTACGATTTTGGCCAGGGCCAGACGATCGTATTTGGCTGGCTGCCGACAGATGAGCGGGCCGGCTTCGGACGCCTGACATCGGTGGGACTGCAGACAAACTGGGCCACCGGCGCGTACACCTTCACCCCCCGCTGGACGCTGGACACCTACGACACCTGGAAATCTTCGCCGACGCTGCTGCCCGTGGTGGGCGGCGAACCGCTCGTCGTGATGGGCTACGGCCTGGGTTTCCCCAAGGACGGCCAATCCGGCCCGGTGGGCGAATGCAAGTACGACAACGTCTTTGGCGGCATCGTTGCCATTAAGCGAGATGGCGGAACGGCCTGGAACTACAACTTCGCCGACAAAGGGCGGGTCGAGGGCAATATCCGCGCGTCGGCGGCGGCCGCCGACCTGGACGGAGACGGTCGCATGGACGTCCTTCTGCCATCGGGTTGCTATGGCCGGTTATATAGCCTCGACAGTGATGGCAACCTCAACTGGTTCAGGCAGCTCGGCCCGCGCAGCCAGGGCTCGCCTTCCATCGGCGATCTGGACGGCGACGGCAAGCTCGAGTTTGTGATGAGCAGCTACGACGGGCAGGTGTGGGCCTTCAGCGGCGGGGCAAGAGCGTTTGTGCCGATTGCGGTCAGGTGAACGTCACCGCGCCGGCCAGGCCACAAGCGCGATGGCGATCAGGGCGAGGACGATGCCGACCACCTGGGGAAGGCGGAGGCGTTCGCGCAGGATGGTCAGGGCCAGGGCAATGGTCGAGACCGGGTAGAGCGATGAGAGGACGGCAGCCACGTCCACCCTGCCGGCACCGGCCGCGGCAGTGTAGAGCGCGTTGCCAAGCGCGTCCATCACTCCGGCGCCCAACATCCCGGCCCAGGCCCGCCGATCGGGCGGGCGTTCCATCCGCCGTGCAAGCGCGAGCGCCCAGGCCACACCCGATGACGTCGCGCGGGCGGCGGCCAGCGCCCAAAGCGCGACAGCCGGATCAGCCCGGGTGATCAGGATGAGAAAGCCGCCAAAACCTGTTCCGCTGAGCAAGGCGAGACCGAAACCGGCCGGACGCCCGGCCGCGCGCGGCGCGCTCGAGATCAACGCAATCGCAAGCAGGGCCAGGCCAAAACCGGCCAGGGTGACCGGCGCAGGCGCGCCCAGGACGAGCGCGCCAAAGATGGCCGGAATGCCGGCCGACAGCACGGCGGTGATGGGCGCGACGATGCCCATCTGGCCGACCGACAGCGCCCGGTAGAGTGACGCGATCCCGGTCACCCCGCAAAGGCCGGCCGCCACCCCCCACGCGATGTCGGGCAGCGCGGGCGCGGGCTGGCCGAATCCGGCGGCAAGTCCAACGATCAGAATTAAGCCCGAACTCTGGGAGACTGCCGTCACCATCAAGGCCCCGGAGCGGCGCGAGGCGAGGCCCCCGAAGAAGTCGCCGGTCCCCCACGCGAGCGCGGAAAGCAGGCTGAGCGCGATGCTGAGCGTCGGGTTTGGCATGGGCGCGCCGAGTATAACGGCGGGCTGGCCCGATCAGTTCAAGCGCTTGGTCATGCTCACGTATTCGCGGAATTTGCGGAAGCTGAACCGGGCATAGAAATCGACCAGATCCGTCCAGTCAATGACGCAGCCCCGCCCGCCCCGCCCGCGCAACGACGCCACCGCAACATTGATGACGAGCGCGGCATACCCCTTGCCGCGCAGCGTATCGCTCGTGCCCAACGGGCCGGCCTGACACCACGGCTGGGCCAGCCCGGTCAGGTAAAAGCGGTCGAGAGGCCGATTCGAATCCGCCATCGTCGTCATGCAAAACGCTTCGATCCGGGGCGCGCCACTGTCAGGCGTGATCAGGATGGCGTAGTCGGAGATCCTTCCACCCTCCCGCAAGTGTTCCTCGAACTCATACATCCAGCGTCCGGCGAACGCCCGCTTGAAGAACTCGCGCAGATCGGCCTCCTCACCCGCCCGGGCCATGCGGGCCTCGACGCCCTGGGGCGGGCTTCCGGCGCTGCCGCGATACGGGCGGGTGACGGCCAGGTCGGCGGCCACATCCCAATCCGCTTTGCCCGCCTCGAAGCCGCGCGAGGTGAACCAGTCCGACCGCCCGAGCTCGCGCGGGTAACCCGGCAAAAACGGGCGCAGGCTCCCGCCCAACCGCGCAAATGCGCAGCCCTGATCGCGCAGCCAGTCTTCCGCCCAGGTCAGGAGCGCCGCCCCCGCGCCCGCACGCTGGGTCGCGGGCTCCACGGCGATGCTATCAATCCAACCGCTCTTGCCCTGCGCGCTGGCGATGACGTAGCCGATCTCATCGCCGCTGGCGTCAACGGCGAAGCGGCCAGCCTGGGTCATGCCGGTCCCTCCGGCCAGGTTGTAGCGCGGCAGGCGCGGGGTGATGTCCAGCGTGAAGCTGCCCGTAACGGCCTCGCAGGCGTCGTTCCAGATCTGGCTGATGCGTTCGTGATGGTGGGAATCGGACGGTCGGATGGGAATCATGGTCTATCGCCTTACGAATTGCGCAGTTGCGGGTCCAGCGCATCGCGCAGGCCGTCGCCGAGCATATTAAACCCCAGCACCGCCAGCATAATGGCGGCTCCGGGCGAGATGGCCAGCCAGGGCGCGAACTCCATGTCGCGCCGGCTCTCGCTCAGCATCCCGCCCCACGATGGTTCGGGCGGCTGGGTGCCCAAACCCAGGAAGCTGAGCGAAGCCTCGAGCAGAATCGCCCAGGCCAGGGCGAGGCTGATTTGAACGATGATGGGCGCGGCGATGTTTGGCAGGATATGGCGGAACAGAATCCGCGGCGTCGGCGCGCCCTGGGCCTGGGCGGCCGTGACGTACTCGCGGGTCTTGATCAGCAAGGTGGGCGCGCGGGCCACCCGGGCGAAGATCGGCAGATACACAATCGCGATCGCGTAGATGGCGTTCTGCGCGCCGATGCCCAGCGCCGAGACAATCGCCAGGGCCAGCAGCAGGGGCGGAAACGCGAACAGCAGATCGACCAGCCGCATCAGCACCGTATCGACAACACCCCCGGCATAGCCGGCCACCACCCCGATCGCCGTGCCAACGATCGTCGCCAGGGCCACGGCCAGCACCGCCACTCGCAACGAGTTGGATGCGCCCCGCATCAGCCGGCTCAAGATGTCGCGGCCCAGAATATCGGTCCCGAACAGATACGGCCCGCCCGGCGGCAGCATATTGTCCAACGGACGCTGCGACAACGGCGGAAACGGCGACAGATTGGCCGCGAATATGGCGATGAACAGCAGCGCAGCCGAAATCGTCAGCCCGACGAGCGTGCCCGGCGCGCGCCACAACCGTGGAATCTTGAGCCGCCTCATCCTGTCCGCACCCGAGGATTCACCACCGCATAGGCCAGGTCGGCCAGCAAATTGACAATCAAGAAGTTGAGGGCAATGAAGAGGATGACCCCCTGGGTGATCGCATAGTCGCGCTGGGCGATCGCATTCAGCAGCAAACGCCCCAGCCCGGGCAGGGCGAAGACTTCCTCGACCACGATCGCCCCGCCCAGCAAATAGCCGGCCTGGATCCCGACCAGGGTGATGATCGGCAACAGGGCATTCCGCAGGCAGTGCTTGAGCACGACGGCCGACTCGCGCAAACCCTTGCTGCGAGCAGTCCGGGCGTAGTCCTGGCGCAGTTCCTCGAGCACGGCCGAGCGGGTCGTGCGCGCAATCGATGCCATCAGCCCCAGCCCCAGGGTAATGGCCGGAAAGATCATCTGGCTCAGATTGACCATCGGGTTCTCGGAGAAGGCTGTGTAGTCGCCCGAGTTAGGCAGGATCCGAAACACCACCGACAGGACCAGAATAATCAGCGTGCCAAGCCAGAAGTTCGGGATCGCCAGTCCAAACAGGGCGAACATCTGGGCGAGCGCGTCGGCCAGCGTGCCCCGCCGGGTGGCCGCAAACACGCCGATCGGGACGCCCAGCGACAACCCGATGACGAGAGCCAGGAGCCCGAGCTCGGCCGTGAGCGGGAAGCGGTTCAAGATCTCGCCCAGAACCGGTTTCCCGCTGCGGACCGACGTGCCAAGATTGCCCTGCAACGCGCTCCCCAGCCAGCTCACAAACTGATCGGGGATCGATTTGTCCAGGCCGTAGTAGGCCCGCAGCGCCTGGGCCTGGGCTTCGGTCAGCAGCGCCTGGGTGCCGATCTGGGCCGTGATCGTGTCGCCCGGGATCAGGCGCATCACCAGGAAAACGACCACCGCCACGCCAAAGAGCGTGGGGAAGAACGAGATCAGGCGCTGGCCGAGAAAGCGGGACATGCGATGGGACCAAAGCCGGCGACCGAAGACCGAAGTCAGGACAAGCCTGCTCGGTCCCCGGTCCTCCATCATCGGTCGAACGTCAGCGGTCTATTTGTCCATCCACACTTCGCGCAGATATAGGATCGATCCGTTGGACAGCGGGGTGAAGTCCTTGACGAAGGACTGGCCCGCCCGGTAGTCGTTGCCGGTGTAGAGCCACACCCACGGCGCGGCCTCGGCCAGCTTCTTTTGGATGTCGTTATAGATCGTCTTGCGGGCGTTCACATCGCTGACCGCCCGGCCCTGATCGAGCAGCTTGTCGATCTCGGGATCCTTGTAGCCGGCGACCTTGTTCAGGTTGCCGGTGCTGTGCCAGTAGCGATAGAACATTGCGTCGGGATCGGGGTTGCCGCCGTTCAGGGCAATCGCCGCGTCAAAGTCGCCGTCCAGCCAGCGCTTGACATAGACGCTCAGTTCGAGCGACTCAATTTCCATGTCGATGTTGATCTTCTTGAGCTGGGCCTGGATGTTCTGGGCCTCGTTGAGGGCGGTGGGCGGCTCGCCCGACGCGGCAATGACCTTGAACTTGACGGCCGGGTTGCCCGCGGCGGTCATCAGTTCCTTGGCCTTGGCCTCGTTCTTGGTGTAGCAGAACAGGTCGGCCTGGGGGGCGGCATAGAACGGCGGCGTCGCCGGCGAGGTCACCATGCCGTCGCCCAGCGAAGCGGTGTTGAGCACTTCCTGGCGATCGATGGCGCACGAAACGGCCTGGCGAACCTTGAGGTCTTTGAACACGTCCTTGACGGCGTTGAGCTGGAGCACGTGATACGACAGCGAGGTCGACTTCCACGTGGTCAGACCGGCTTCCGCCTTGGCCCGCGTGCCGATCCGCGGATCATTCAGATACGCCCAGTCCAGGGTCTTGGCCCGCAGACCGGCCAGAATCGTGGACTCATCCGGGATGACCCGGAACTCGATCCCGTCGAGGCGGGGCTGATCCTTGATCCAGAAGTCGGCGTTGCGCTCGAGTTTGAGGACCTTGTCGGTCTCCCAGCTGGCGAGCTTGAAGGCGCCGGTCCCATTGGTTTCCTTGCCCGGATCGGCGCCGCCGGTCACCCAGGCCTTCGACATGATGGCGGCGTTGAGGCTGGTCATCGCCGCGGGCAGCGCGCCATTAGCGGCCTTGAGCTTGAAGACGACCGTGTTGGCATCGGGGGTTTCGATGGTGTCGATTCCGGCAAATGCGGAGCGGGCCGCGGCGGCGGTCTTCTCGTTGGCGATCCGCTCGAAAGTGAACTTGACATCGTCCGAGGTGAGGGCCTGGCCCTTGTGGAACTTGACGCCCTTGCGCAGCACAACGGTCAATGACCTGGCATCATCGCCAAGCTTGAATGACTCGGCCAGGTTGGGGATCACCTTCATGTCCTTGTCGAAGGTGAAGAGCGGGTCGTAGATCTGCTCGAGCATGCGGAACGAGGCGAAGGCGGTCTGGACATGCGGGTCAAGACCCTTCATGTCCTCGGCCCGCGCGGCGATGAGGGTGCCGCCTTTCTTTGGCCCCGCGGCCGGGGGCGGCGCGGTCGTCGCGGCGGGCTTCGGCGCCGCCGTGGGCGCGGAGGGAACTGCCGTCGGCTGGGCGGTGCCACAGGCCGCCAGGAGGACGGCCGTCGCCGCGCCGAGTAGCGCGGCAGTGCGAACAGAGGGTGGGAATGTAGACATGGAGACTCCTTTTTTGAGCGGTCGCGTCAATGCGATCGCCTTAAACACGCGTTTCAACCCGCTTGCGCATGAGCAATTCGGTGATGCCGGGAAGGACGTAATCGGGAAGCGCGCCGACTTGAGCATAGCCCAGATGGCGATAGAACGCTTGCGCGTCGAGGTTGAAGTCGGACACGAGCAGAAACATATCCCGAGACACCGCAAAGACATCGGCCTCGGCGGCGGTCATCAGCGCCCGGCCCGCGCCCCGGCCTTTGGCTCGTTCGGCAACGCCGATCAAACGGATGTAGCCACTGTGATAGAACGCGCCGCGCGCCATCAGCCACACAAAGCCGCCTACGCCCGCGTCGTCCCCGCTGACTCGGAGATCGGCGCCCTCGGCCAGTCCGCCCCGCAGCGCGCGCTCGGCCCGCTCGGTTGTCATCCAATAACGCGTCCAGGGATATCCGAGCAGGATTTCGATACAGGCAGGCAGATCAGCGACCGTCATCGGCCGGACCGTCGTCGTCGAGGACGCGGAGGGCATGGGTTCATTATCGCGTATGGCGGCTCAACGGGGCGCATTCGCCATCTAGGGCAATCGGCGAATGCGCCCGCATCAACGTCCCGCCATCGCGACCGGCAGTTTGCCAACCGCCGGCGCGCGGCCGAGGATGACATCCGCCAGAGCCGCGAAGGCATCCGCCGAGGCCTGATAGGTCGCCAGATACGTCGGAACGTCGCTTAGTTGGAGTAGATCGTAAGGCAGCTTGACCGCCACCACGATGACCGGCGCGCCGGTGGCTCGCAGGCCCTTTACCAGATCAGCCTGCTGGGGATTCTTGAGAATGTCGCTGGTGGCAACCACGACGGTGCGGCCCTTGACGGCATCCATCGCCAGTTTGATCTCGCCCGCCCGGGGTTGGGCGCCAACGCTCACGGAGGCGGCCCCAAGCGCGCGGGCCAACCCGGCCGCGGCGGGCGTCTCCACGACCAGCAACGCCCCGGGATCGCGCACAGGCAACAGCCCGGCCGTGTCCCGGACCAGGGTGATCGACCTGGCGGCCACATCGCGGGCCAGCGCCCGGCGGGCCGGCGCGCCCGCCTCGACTGAGGCGCCCGGTGTCGCATGTTGCAATATTCCGTAGCGCGCCTTGGCAATCAGAATCCGGCGGACAGCGGCATCGAGGCGGGCCGCCGGGATCTTGCCGCTCCGCGCGCCTTCGACGATCAGGGCGTGGGCCATGCGATGGAGCTCGTAGCCGTTATTGAAAAGGAGGACGTCGGCGCCAGCCATCAGCGCGATCGCCGCCGCCTGGGGAATGCTCCGGCCTTCATTGACCAGCGCGCCCATGATCAGCGAGTCGGTGAAGATCAAGCCCTCGAATCCCATCTCGTCGCGCAGCAGGTCAGTCAGCACTTTGGCTGAGAGAGTGGCCGGTAGGCCGGGCGTGTTGTCGATGGCCGGGAATTCAATGTGCGCCGACATAATGCCGCTGACTCCGCTGCGCATCGCGCGCCGGAACGGGACAAACTCGACCGCCTCGAGGCGGGCCTGGTCATGGGCGATCACCGGCAGGCCCACGTGCGAGTCCACGGCAGTATCGCCATGCCCGGGAAAATGTTTGCCTACCGCCATCACCCCGCGGGCCTGCATGGCCTCGATGAAGGCTGCCCCCAGCTCGGCGACCCGGGCGGGGTCCGAGCCAAACGAGCGGGTCCCGATCACGGGGTTGGCCGGGTTGATGTTCACGTCGAGGTCGGGGGCCAGGTCCATATTAATCCCGACCGCCAGCAACTCGTCAGCGATGGCCGCACCCACTCGGGCGGCGTCGGAGGCGTCGCCGGTAGCGGCGATGGCCATCGCGGCGGGGAATTCGGTGAAACCGCGGGCCGCCCGCAGGCGGGTCACAGCCCCACCCTCCTGGTCGATGCTGACGAGGAGCGGCGGGCCGCCCCGTTCGGTCGCCACGCGCTGGGCGTCCGCAACCATCGCAGAGACGTCTGCGGGTGTTGCCCCAACGTTGCGCTCGAATAGCACCAGGCCGCCGGGATGCAGGTCGCGGATGACGGCCTGGAGCTCGTCTGTGGCGGTGATGCCATCGAAGCCGAGCATGATCACCTGGCCGGCTTTCTCCTCGAGGCTCATCCCGGCCATCAGGCGGGTCACTGCGAGATCGGATTCGGACGCGGCGTTTGGGACAGGGGTCATTGTGGGGATTGGCTCCGGTTGACTCTGGCGCGGGAGTGTATCGCAGGCGAAGAGCGCGAGCGCCATCAGCGCGCTCAGGCCCGCGCGGGCAACGTATCCCATCCCGGTAAAGTGTATCCTGCCGCGTGAATGGCTTGCAGAAGAAAGGGAGAAGGGGAGAAAGAAATGGCTTCTCCCCTTCTCTCTTTCTTCTGCAAAACAGAGTAGGCCCGGCGCTAGCGCGGGTGCGCGGCCAGCCCCGCGCTACAATTCCGGGCAAGATGAAGCTCCACGAATACCAATCCAAGCGCATTTTCGGACAATATGGCGTGCCCGTTCCCCAGGGTTACTGCGTCGATACGGTCGAGGGGGCCGTCCATGCCGCCGAGGTGTTGGGCTTGCCGGTGGTGATCAAGTCCCAGGTGCTGGTCGGCGGGCGCGGCAAAGCCGGCGGGGTTAAGGTGGCCAAGACGTTTGACGAGGTGCGTGAAAAGGCGCAGGCGATTTTGTCGCTCACGATCAAAGGGTTGCCGGTCCGGAAGATCTTGATCGACCCGGCCGCCGACATCCGAAGCGAGGTCTACCTCGGCATCGTCATCGACCGGGCCACCCGGCGGGCGACGCTGATGGCCAGCGCGGCGGGCGGGATGGACATCGAGGAAGTCGCCCATACCGCGCCGGAGAAGATCGTGCGTGTGCCAATCGACCCGTTTGTCGGACTGCCCGAATATCTGGCCAGGGACGTCGCGGTCGCGATTGGCCTGCCCCGCGAATACTGGGCCGAGTTCGCCCAGATCGCCCGCGGCCTGACGAGCGCCTTCATCGCCACCGACGCCTCGCTGGCCGAGATCAACCCGCTGGCAATGGTCGCCGGCAAAGATGGCAAGATCAAGCTGATGGGGCTGGACGGCAAACTCGTCATCGACGACAACGCGATGTACCGCCACCTCGATCTCGAAGCGATGCGCGACCCGGACGAGGAGACCCCGGCCGAGAAGGAAGCGCGCCAGACCGGCATCAACTTCATCAGCCTGGATGGCGAAATCGGCTGCATGGTGAACGGAGCCGGGCTGGCCATGGCCACGATGGACGTGGTCCGCTTCTTCGGCGGGAGCGCCTCGAATTTTCTTGACGTGGGCGGCGGCGCGAAGGCAGACAAAGTCGCCTCGGCCCTGCGCCTTATCCTGGCCGACCCGAAAGTCAAAGCCGTGCTGATCAACATCTTCGGCGGGATCACCCGCTGCGACGAGGTTGCCCGAGGCATCGTCGATGCGATGAAGATCGTCGAGGTCAAGGTCCCGATGGTTGTGCGCCTGGTCGGCACCAACCAGGAAGAGGGCAACAAGATCCTTGAGAGCGCCCGCCTGCACTCGGCCAGCACCCTGGGCGAGGCCGCCCAGAAGGCCGTCGCGCTGGCGAAAGGCTGATTGGGGGAGTGCGCACCCAAATCCGTCTGGCCCTCCCGTCCAAGGGCCGGCTCCAGCAATCGACTCTGGCCTTTCTCGCGCGCTGCGGCTTTGACGTGCGCCAGTCAGCGACACGCGGCTATATCGGCACGATCGACGCCCTGCCCCAGGTGACGGTCCTGTTCCAGCGCCCGCGCGACATCGTCGTCAGCGTCGCCAACGGGGGTGTCGACTTCGGGATCACCGGCCTTGATGTGACCGAGGAAGCCGGGCACGGCGAGCGCATCCGGATCCTGCACGAGGCGCTGGGATTCGGCCGCTGCCGGCTCGTGGCCGCGGTGCCCGAGGGCTGGCCCGACCAGACCGTGGCCGATCTGACCGCGCGCGCGGCCGCCATGGCGGCGGCCGGCCACCCGCTGCGAGTGGCGACCGTGTTCCCGCATCTGACTGAGCGCTTTTTGGCCGAGCGCGGCGTGACGCCGATTGAGATCGTGGAAGCGGAGGGCGCCCTCGAGGTCATGCCCGAGATCGGCTCGGCCGACATGATCTGCGATCTGGCCGAGACCGGCACAACCCTCCAGCAGAATCGCCTGCGGATGCTGCAGGACGGGATTGTGCTGTCGACCCAGGCCTGCCTGATCGCGAATGCCGAGTCGCTGGGCCGGCCGGAAGTCCTGGTCGCCGCAACGGAGCTCCTCGAATACTTTGAGGCCCATCTGCGGGCGGACGGGTTCACCCACGTGTTCGCCAACATCCGGGGCATCTCGGCCGAAGACGTGGCCGACCGGATGTTCCACCAGACGACCCTGTATGGCCTGCAGGGGCCGACCATCTCGCCGCTCATCCCAAGCCCGCGGGTTGCCGCGGCCCCGGACGCGGCCAACGCCCCGAAGTGGTTTGCGGTCAATCTCATCGTCCGCCGCGACGAACTGACCGACGCCATCAACCAGCTTCGCGCCATCGGCGGCAGCGGCGTCATCGTCTCGCCGGTCACGTACATCTTCGAGGAACAGCCCGAGCGCATCCGGCGCATGCGCGAAGGACGTTGGTAACGTGCTTAACGTTGATAACGTTACCAACCTTACCAACGTTATCAACGTTATCAACGCCACCAACATTACCGGCGAAACAACAACCATGAAAACCGACATTCCCCGCCTGATGAAAGAGCGCAACATCGACGCGCTCGTGATCGAGGGCCCTGACGGGCTGGGCGCGTCGAACGCGCCGTTCGCGTATTTTGTTGGAGACGCGCACGTCACGACCGGCCGAATCATCATCACCCAGACTGGAACCACCCTCATCCACGGGACGATGGAGCGGGACGAGGCAGCCAAGTCGGGGATGAACCTGATCGACAACGCGCGCTACAACTTGCCCGGGTTGATCAAGAAAAACAACGGCAACCGGCTGGCCGCCCAGGTCGACGCATTCAAGGCCATGTTCGCCGACCTCGGCGTGAGCGGCCGAGTGGGCTTCTACGGGGCCAATCAGCAGAACAACACCTGGGCGCTGCTCAATGCCCTGGCCCGCGAGGAGGTCTGCGAGATCGTGGGCGAGTTCGAGGGCGATCTGCTGAGCAAGGCCCGCGAGACCAAGGACGCGGGCGAAGTCGCGCTGATCCGCAAGGCTTGCGGGTTGACCGAGGACGTGATCGGCCAGACCCGCGACTTCCTGCGCAAGCACACCGTGGCGGGCAACCGCCTGGTCACTGCCAGCGGCGATCCGCTCCGCCTGGGCGAGGTCAAGCGCTTCATGCGGATGCGGATGGTCGAGACTGGCCTCGAGGCCTCGGAGGCAATATTCGCCATCGGCCGCGACGCAGGCGTCCCGCACAGCGCGGGCACGCCCACCGACTTCATGGAGCTTGGCAAGAGCATCGTCTTCGACATCTTTCCGCGCCTGCCCGGCAGCTACTACGCGGACATCACCCGCACGTGGTGCATCGGGCACGCCCCCGAGCATATTCAGGCGGGCTACGACGCGGTGATGGAAGTCCACCAGACCGTTGCGGCGATGTTTGACGCGCAGCGGCCGAGCGTCGATTACCAGGAAGCGGCTTGCGACATCTTTGAGAAGCATGGTCATACGACGCTGCGCTCGGGCGGCGTGGGCCTCTCCAGCGGCTACATCCACAGCCTCGGGCACGGGTTCGGCCTGTCGGTCCACGAGAGCCCGGGCATGCGCAACCGCGGTCAGGGCAGCGAAGAGCCGCTGCCAGCCGGGACGGTCATTACGAATGAGCCGGGCCTGTATTACCCCGACGACCCGCGCGGCGGCTGGGGGGTGCGGGTCGAGGACGACTACTGCTGCAATCCGGAGACCGGGCGCTTCGAGCTGCTGACCCGCTTCGACCGCTCGCTGGTGATTTAGGACTTCGAGCGTTGGAGTTTGGGACGCGGCGCTCAAAACGCCGCGCGGTAATCCGCGCCACGCGACATGAACAAAGTCCCTGCGGGACTGGCCCGAGAGGTCGACTGAAGCCTAAACTCCGTTCGCAGGACCGTCCAGCCTGAATTCGGCCATCGCAGTGTAGCGCGCGCCAGAAGGCAGTAAATCGCTCCGCATGAGATAGAAGGCCGAGACGTGCTGGGTCAGCGGCGGCGGCGCCAGCGCCATCCGGGCGGCAAACCACTTGCTGATGGCGTGGAGACCCGAGGGATCGAGATCGCGCGGCACGCGGGCGAGAGTGAAATGCGGGGTGAATGGCCGGGTCTCGACCGGCGCGCCGAGCCGGCGCAATTCGCGGCCAACCCCGGCGGCGAGCGCGGCGATGGATCCGCCCGCATCGGTGCCGCCCACCCAGAGCGTGGTGGGCCGGCGCAAACCGGGGAAGGCGCCCAAACCGGCAAGACCGAGCGTCAACTTCGCGCGCGGAGGTGCCAGCGTCCGCATCGCGGCAGTCACGGCCTGGACCTGCGCGGGCGTGATCTCACCCAGGAAATGCAGCGTCAGGTGGTGCTGTTCGTCGCCCACCCACTTCAGGCGCGGGTGCGGATGGGCGGCCTGAAGCGCCTTTTCGCAGGCAGTCAGCGCCTCGCGCAGCGGGGGATCGAGCAGGATGGCAATAAAAGCGCGCATGGGTCGCTACGGCAGATTCCTCCGTGCCGGCCGCGCCGGCACGCGCATGTCGGACGAGAGGCCAGACAGCATATCGGACCAGTTCAGGCCCTGGGCAAGCACTTTGCCAATCTGGACGAGCTCGGGGATGGCTTTCACCTCATCCAGTCCAATGTCGCGCGGCATCTTGGGATTGAAGCGATAGACAATCGCGCCGCGCTCGCCGAAGTGGCGTTGGGCGACCTGGGTCTGCTGCTCGGCGGGGGCCTGGAGCAATTCGCCGACGACAAACTGGACCCAGTCGATGATGTTGGCCGGCGCGGCCTTCACGTCGATATAGCCGGTCCCCAGCGAGATGATGATGCTCTCTTCGGGGGCATACCGTCCCTCGGGTGTGTAGTAGAAGGCCTCCGTACACATCTGATAGACCGGGTTGCCGGCCACGCCGACACCGCCGTCGACGCACGGGCCGATGCCGGGGACGTTCCACGGGTCGAAGAAAGTGGGCGCGGCGGCCGAGGCGACCACGCAGTCCACCAGTTTGAGATTTCCCGTTGTGCGGGCGTTTGCTTCGTTGTCGCGAACAAAGTACCACGGTTTGCCGTCGTTGACCCGGGTGGCCGGGATCATGATGTCGAGCGGCAGCGCGTTGAGCGGGCCGTCGCCAAGATAGGGCTGGAAGATTTCGGCCAGACGGCGGCTGCGGTAGCGGAAAGAGGCCAGGCTGGTGATGAAGCCCCAGGTGTCGAAGACAAAGGCTTTGGCGCCGATGCGTTCATACATCTCAAGGACCTGGACGGCGGGCATGCCCTGAGACAGGGCGCCGGTGATGATGGCCCCGGTCGAGGTCCCGGACATAAAGGAGAACACCTCGCGGGCAGGTTTGCCGATCTGTCGTTCGAGCTCGACCAGCGCGCACAGAGGGATGATCCCGCGGATGCCACCGCCGTCGATGGCGAGAAGAGCTTTTTTGGTCATTGCGCTTTGATCTTAGCGCGGATCGGCACGGGCGCAATCGGGGGTGGGATGGGGGCTCGAACGCGTGGCAATGCGCAATGCCGAGATACTACGTCAGGCGAGCGCTGTTCCTCAATCGTCATTCCCGCGCAAGCGGGAATCCACAAGTAGCTCCGATCAGGCGTTACAGGGAAATGATTCAACTTTCACTGCGTTACTTGTGGATCCCACGCTTTCGCGTGGGATGACGGTGTGGGGGCGTGGGATGACGTTCTGTTTGGGGCTGCGCGTATCGGGGTTCGAACGCGGGCGGCTCGCCCGCGCTCCAAGGGCTACAGTCCCACCGGGACTTCGAGCATGTTGCCCGACATGGTTTCTCCCCTCACCCCTGCCCTCTCCCCGCTGGGGAATGGGAGTAAATTGTGACCGTTGTTCGTCTGGGGCGTCGAACACAAAAACCTCCGGGGTCATTCGATCCCCGGAGGTCTTTGCGGTCTGCCGTACGCCGCCTACGGTTCGCGGTCCGCCGGCTACTTGACCGTCAGCACGGCCTTCATCAGCACGTAGTGGCCGGGGAAGGTGCAGATGACCGGGTAGTCGCCCGGGGCCGGCGCGTCGAAGGTAACCTCGGCCGTCTCGCCCGGCTTGATCTGCTTGGTGAAGGCGATCACGCGGGTGTCGCCCGCCTTGAGGTAGCCGGCCGCGTCGCCGGCCGCAATCCCGTCGGCGGCCACGCCGTCGGCTGTGCCGGGTTTGATCACCACGGCGTTGTGCAGCATGCCGCTGCCGGTCCCGGCGTTGTTCTTGAAGCGCAGGGTAATTCTCGAGCCGGCCGGCGCCGACAGCGCCGCCTTGTCGAAGGCCAGCTCATCGCCCTTGCTGCCGATGTCGATGACGACGATCGGCTTCGCCGGCACGGCGGTCGCCGCGGGGGCGGCGGTCGGGGCCGACGCGGCGCTGCCGCCGCAGGCCGCCAGGAAGATCGCGCTGAGGGCGAGGCCGCCGATCACGCGCTTGAAGGGGGTGGGGTTCATCTCAGTTTCTCCTTGTAACGAATTTCACAAACAAAGGATAAAGTATAAACCCGGCTGATTCATGAGACCGGACGGTGCGCCAGATGAACGCGCCATCGCCGCCTATCCCTATAATGCCGGCTCCATGAGTTCTCCTGAGTTCTACGCCAACGCGCGGGCCTACGACATCGCCTTTGGCGATCGCAACTTCAAAGACGAATGCGATTTTTTGGAGTGGTGCTGGCGCGAACACGGCGCCACCTCCGAGCGGGCCATGGTCGAACTTGCCTGTGGCCCCGGACGGCACGCGCTTGAGTTCGCCCGGCGCTGCTGGCGGGCGGTTGGGCTCGACATGTCTGACGATATGCTGGCATATGGCGAGATGATCGCCCGGCAAACGGGCGTGATGGTCGAGTGGCAAGCCGCCGACATGCGCGATTACACCCTCGCCGCGCCGGTCGCCATCGCGGCCAGCATGATGGAGAGTCTCACTCATCTTGTCACAAACGAAGATGTCGTCGCCCATCTGCAAACCGTTTCACGCAACCTGGTCCCGGGCGGCGTGCTCATCATCGAAATGGCGCATCCCTCCACGATTGGGCGGGAGGACCTGCCCAATTTCTGGACAATGCGCGAAGGCGACATGCAGGTCGACATCCTGTTCGGCCATCAGGACGACCCGTATGACTGGGTGACCCAGCAATGGATCGTCACCACCCGTTTGACCATCCGCCAGGAAGGTCAACCCGTCCGCGTCGTCGAGCATCATCACCCCCATCGCTGGTACCTGGCTCAGGAACTGCGCGCGCTCATCGACCTCTCGGGCGCGTTCTCGCAGACCTGGTTCTATGGCGACATGCTCGTGCCGCCGCCAGTTTTTGACAATGATTCAGAGCGGATGGTCATCGTGGCGCGCAAATAGCCTATGTTGCGCCTGTCTTCGCTCGTCCAGGCCCAACGCGCCTTCTTCGACTCCGGGGCGACCCGGCCGATCGATTTTCGCCTCGCCCAATTGCGCCGGCTGCGCGATGCGCTCCAGGCGCGCGAGGGCGCCCTCGCCAGCGCGCTGCGGGCCGATCTGGGCAAATCGGCGACCGAAACGTTCAGCACCGAGATCGGCCAGGTTCTGGTTGAGCTCAACCACGCC
>JBKJQK010000072.1:0-3424 GCA_046594095.1 Anaerolineae bacterium
CCGGCGACGGTGATGAGCGGCTTTGGTTTGGTGAAGGTATGCGGGCGCAGGCGCGAGCCAAACCCGGCCAGAGGGATGATGACATTCATGGTCGCTCCATATGGTACTCCGTGGCGCGCTGGAAGGTGGCCGCCGCCCGAAGCACGGTCGCTTCGCCAAACGCCGGGCCCATGAGTTGCAGGCCGATCGGCAGGTGATTGGCGTCGAAACCGCATGGAACGCTGATTCCGCAATTCCCGGCGAGGTTCATGTTGATCGTAAAGACGTCGGCAAGGTACATCTGGATTGGATCATCCACCCGCTCACCGATCTTGAACGCTGTTGTGGGCGCGATCGGGCAGGCGATCAAATCCACCTCTCCAAAAACCTGATCAAAGTCGCGTTTGATCAATGTCCGAACCTTCTGCGCACGGATGTAATAGGCGTCGTAGTAACCTGCGGACAAGGCATAGGTGCCGAGCATGATCCGGCGCTTGACCTCGGGGCCAAAACCCTGCCCGCGCGTCTCGCGATACATTTCGACCAGATCCGCCGACGGGACGCGCAAGCCATATTTCACCCCGTCAAAGCGGGCCAGGTTCGCCGAGGCCTCGGCCGTGGCGATCAGGTAGTAGACCGGCAGGCCCAGGGCAGTGTTGGGCAGGCTGACCTCGCGGACCTCCGCTCCCAGGGTCTCAAGGCGGGCGATTCCGGCCCGAACTGCGACCTCGACTTCAGGCTGGATACCGTCAATGAAGTACTCTTTTGGCACGCCGACCCGCAAACCGGCAAGACTTTTGGCATCGCCGATTCCGGCGACATAATCAGGCACGGGCAGGTCCATCGAAGTCGAATCTCGCGCGTCCCTGCCGGCAATCACCCCATTCACGATTGCGGCATCCCACGCGTCGCGGGCCAGCACGCCAATGGAATCCAGCGACGAGCCATACGCGATGAGCCCATACCGGGACACGCGCCCATAGCTGTTCTTCAGCCCAGTGACGCCGCAAAATGCGGCGGGCAGGCGGACGCTTCCACCGGTGTCGGTGCCCAGGGCGGCGCAGCACAACCCGGCCGCCACAGCCGCGGCGCTCCCGCCCGACGAGCCGCCCGGCACGCGGGTCGGATCCCATGGATTGCGGGTAACGCCATAGCTCGAGTTCTCCGTCGACGAGCCCATCGCGAATTCATCGGTATTGGTCTTGCCCAGAAAAACCGCCCCGGCGTCGCGCAGGCGGCCGACCGCAAAACCATCCCAGACCGGGACGTAGTTTCTGAGAATCTGCGACCCTGCCGTTGTGCGCAGCCCGCGCGTGACCAGAACGTCTTTTAGCGCGATCGGAACCCCGAGCAGCGGGGTGTCTTCGCCCCCGGCGATGCGGATGTCCGCGGCCGCCGCCTGGGCGAGGGCCGCGGGCCGATCCACGGTCAAGAAGATGTTGAGGCTCGGATTAAGCGCGTCGATACGATCGAGGAAGGCCTGGGTCAGCCCGATCGAGGTGAAATCAGCCCGGCGCAGGCCAGCCCGGGCGGCGCGGACACTGAGCGCGGTGATGTCGGGCAGCATGTCAACCGGCCGGATCTCCGGCGTCTCCCAGCGCGCCCGGGACCACGAACGACGTGCCGTCGGTCTTGGGGGCGTTCGCAAGCGCAAGATCGCGAGGTAGCCAGCCGCCTGGGAAGTCGCCGGAGCGCGTTACCGAACGGGCCGGAAGAACAGATGCGGTCGGCGCAATTCCCGCGACATCCACCGTGGCGAGTTCGGCCGCGTAGTCCAACACGGCCGAGAGCTGTTGCGCGTAGAGCGCCTTCTCAACGTCGGACAAGGCCAGGCGCGCCAGATGCGCGATCCGATCCACTTCTGCGACAGTCAGCATAAACGGGAATAGGCGCGCGAAGCAGACCCGCCGGCAACAATCGTCCGTCCGCGCGCCGATCAGATTCAGGGGCTGATGATTTCGCCCGCTCCGAGCGCGTGCGGGGTGAACTTCGGCGCCTCAATCAACGGCGGCTCGATGTCGCCGTTCATGTTGGTCTGGCCGCGGTGATATGCGCCTTCGTTGAGCAGGAGCGAATTTACGACCATGTCGCCCCAGTGCTTTCCTGTCTCAGAGATTTCGACGCGATTAGCGGTGATATTGCCCTTCAGGGCCCCGGAGATAACGACATTGTAGGCCTGCACCTCGGCGTAGACCTTGGCCGTCTCGGCGATGATGAGATTGCCGGTCGTCTGAATCTGACCCTCGAATATGCCTTCGACCCGCACGCCGCCATCGCTGACCAGCGTTCCGGACAGCCGGCAATTCGCGCCGATAACGGTTTCGATCTTGCCCGTGGCGGGCGTGCCCGACGGGGCCGCGTAGCCGGTGTTATTTCCCGCGGGATTGGGGGTAAAGGCAGTTTTCTGCTGGGCGGTTTGCTTGTCGCGTCCGAACATTGGTATGGATTACTCCTTGAAGGCTAACTTAGGTTTGCGTCGCTATTTGACGAAGTCCTCCCACCACTTGCGGGTGGGGGACGGAGCGGCGGGCACGACCACCGTGTCACCGGGCCGGGCCCAGCGCAGGTAGGCGCGCGCATATTGCTCTGTGAAGGCATCGGTGGAGGCATGGTCGAGGGCGGCTTTCACCTGATCCCGGCGGATTTCGGTAAGCCGTGCCTCCTCGCGCATGCGGAGGACTTCCTGCCGGGTCGTCGTTTCGTTCCGGGCGCGCGTAAACAGATTGAAGGCCAGCGGCACGGACAGCGCCAGGAGGGCCACGCACACCCAGATGAGCAGCCCCGGCACCGCGGGCTCTCTTGCCGGACGGGTGTCGCGGGCAATGGGCAAGTTTGTCATGGTCGTATATGAAAAAGAGGCAAAGCCGAAAGTGCACGGCGCCAACGCGCTGTGTGCCGCCCATGCTTTGCCCCTCTTGTGCGTCAGATGACGCTCATGCCGAAGCAGGGACTTGAACCCTGATGGGCGTAAGCCCACTACGCCCTGAACGTAGCGCGTCTGCCAATTTCGCCACTTCGGCTCGAACGAACGAGATAAAGTTTACCATACGGTTTTTGGAAACTCGGTTTGGCGGACAGCCGTGTCGGCGCGTCCAATCCGGTTTGGGTTGCAGCGGTCGACCGAACGCATTTCCCGACCGGATCGGGATGTATTTCCCGGATGAACGACCGTCACGGGATTGACCCGAATCAAGGATTGGCCTAGATTATGGCCATGACCGCACCCGTTGTCCGGGCCGATTATGACGCGCTTGTATCGATCTCGCGCGCCTTCATTGGCCAGGCAGACGCAGTCCGCGGCGCCACTCGGGTTCTTCGCGAGCGCATGGATTCGCTCGAGGGCGGAGACTGGATTGGCAAGGGGGCTTCGGCTTTCTACGCCGAGATGCGGGTTTCAGTGCTCCCTTCGCTCGATCGCCTTGCCACTGCGCTGGAATTGGGTTCA
>JBKJQK010000118.1:0-8813 GCA_046594095.1 Anaerolineae bacterium
CGGCTCCCCCATCTCACGCCCGGCCCCCTGTTCTTCCCATTCGCCCTGATCTACTTCGCCTGCGCGGCCTGGGCGACTTTCAATGTCATTGAGGCCCGCCGGCGCTCGCTCACCAGCACCAGCAAACGCCGGATGACCTATTTCGCAATCGCCTTTGCGGCGCCAATGTTGTCGATGTTCCCGTATCTGTTGCCGACCGGCTGGCCCGACGCCTTCCCGCTCATCATCCCGTGGCTGGCCGTATTAATCGTCAACATGGGGGTCGGGGCCTCGATGACATTCATGGGCTACACCGTCGCCTACTTCGGGGCGGGCGCGCCCGACCGGGTGATCAAGCGCCGGCTCGTCAAGTATCTGATCCGCGGGCCACTCCTGGCTGCCCTCGTCATCGCCGCCATCGTCATCAGCAGCCGCTTCGAGCGCTGGCTCGGGCTGCCGGGCGCCTTCATCGGGCTAACCACCGCCGCATCGATCGTCCTGCTCGCCCAGTTGTTCATCGTCACCCTCCAGCCGACGCTGGATCGCTTCATCGCCGGGGAAGACAGCGGCGAAGTCGCCCGCTTGCAGAAGTTCAGCGAGCGGCTGATGACGACCTCGGACCTGAACCAGTATCTCGAGAACATCCTGGCCGCCCTGTGCGACCTGTTGCGGGCCCGGACCGCGTTTGTAACGATGCGGTCCATGACCGGCGAGGGTTTCCTGGGCTCGCCGATGGCGCCCGTGGTGGTCACCATCGGCAATATTGATCCGGCCGACCTGCCCGTCACACCCGATGCGATTCGCAAAGTCGCCGACTCAGCCTCGGGCGCGGCCGCGACCTCCCTCGAGGGCGCGATCATCATGCCCGAACCCAACGGGGCGCCGCCACCCAATCTGGAGGATGGATTTGCCCAGTGGAAAGGTTACTGGCTGATTCCGTTGCGCGCTCGCGACAATCCCGACGACCTGCTGGGGGTGATTGGCCTGGTTGCGCGGGCCTCCGCGCCTGAGCTCACCCGCGAGGAGCGGGCGGGCATGGGTGTGCTGGTGACCCAGGCCGCCCGCGCGCTCGAGGATGCCATCAAACAAAGGCGCGCCTTCGACGCCCTGACCCGGATCGTGCCCGAGGCCGAGGACATGCAGCGCCGGCTTTCGGCCACGCGCAACCCGGCCGCCCCAACCCTGGCCGATTTCGAGATGACGCCCAAGGGCTACGACGATTTCACCCAGCTCATCCGCGACGCGCTCAGCCAGTTCTGGGGAGGGCCGAAACTGGCCAATTCTCCGCTGACCAATCTCAAGATCGTCGCCGACGCCATGGCGGCCAACGACGGCAACGCGACCAAAGCCTTGCGGATGGTGTTGGAATTGGCCATCGAGCGCTTGAAGCCGGACGGCCAGCGCAGCATGACCGCAACCGAGTGGCTGCTCTACAACATCCTGGAGCTCAAGTTCATCCAGGGTCAGCGCGTGCGGGATGTGGCCCGCAAGCTGGTGGTGAGCGAGAGCGACCTGTATCGAAAGCAGCGCTCCGCCTTCGAGGAAGTCGCCCGGATCGTCATGGAGATGGAGCGCGAAGCGCATTCCGAGGCGCCGGAGAAGTCAGCTCCACATCCGGTCGCCTGACGGGCCGAACCAGGCAATCCGGGCGAAAATTCGAGGTCCGAATGAAGCAAATCGCGCTCACCCACCACCATGCCGACCACGCCGGGAGCCTGGCCGCGCTCAAGCTGCGCACCCCGGCCGATTCGGCCGCCCACGCACTTGACGCGGACCTGATCCGGCGCGGGCAGGCGGTCCGGGCGGCGCTCAAGCCCAGTCCCGGCATTCTGAGCAAGATCCTGGTCCGTGTCTTTGGCGCGTCATCGCCGAGTTCGTACGAGGCAGGCAGCATCGATCACGAAGCCGCGGATGGCGAGCTCCTGCCGATTGCGGGCGGATTGCGGGTGTTTCATACGCCCGGCCACAGCGCCGGTCACATCGCGCTGCTGGACGAGCGGCGCGGCGTGCTGTTCGCCGGTGACACCTGCGCCAACATGTTCGGGCTTGGGCCGTCGATCACGTATGAGGACGCGGCGGAGGGGATGCGCAGCCTGGCCCGGCTGGCGGCGCTGGATTTTGAGGTCGTCTGTTTCGGGCATGGGCGGGCCATCACCCGCGGCGCGAGCAGGCGATTCCGAAGTCGCTGGGCGCGTTGAGCGCCAACGCGCCTGGAACACGGATTGGACGGACGGGGACTTAAAGGCGGCACTGGCGCTGGTGGCGGAGTACCGTGTTTTCTGACGGCGGACGGCGGTCAGGCATCAACGCGGGTTTGTCGCAACAGTCCGGCGGGAATCGCCTCGAAGTGGGCGTCGCGATGGGCCAGCGTTGCGCCCCGAACGACGGCGGTCGCTGCGATGAGGGAGTCGATGTAGGGCAGGCGTTCGCGAGTGGCGCTCCGCAGAGCGCAAGATATCAAGACAATCTCCGCTGAGACGGGGATGATCTCGCCGAGAAGCTCTCTTACCCGCCCCCACTCTTCGTCGAATCGCGCTTCAACGCCTCGAGAACGAAACCGGCTCCAAAACTCGCCAACGGTCAGTGCCGAGATGCAAACGCGGGCGCCCGCGTCGCCGAGTAGCGCTCCAACCCGCCCTTCGCCAGGCTCGCCAAAATAGAACGCCAGCAACGCCGAGGTGTCCAGCACGATCATCATGACGAAGATACGCCTTCATCATCATCTTCGGAAAGACGTTCGGCCTCCAGTTCCGCGATTGGATCATCGCCGGGTCTCAAGAAGCGCCGCCCAGCTCCCTGAAGCGCCTGCGCAAGGCGCGCCCGCGACGGCCGAGGCCTTGCGATGATGGTTCCATCCGGGCCGATCTCCCATTCGAGTCGCATCCCCGGGGTTAGGACGAGCGCTTTGACGATCTCGGCAGGGAGTGTAATCTGATTCTTTCCTGTTATGGTTGTAACGATGGATGGATTATGTCCCCTTGATTCTATTTTGTCAAGGGTATTTAAGCACCAATGCGACGTTATTTTCATGGAATGCCGGTTTCGAGACTGTCTCAATGGCCATGGGGTAGCGGTCTGACCACGCCAACTCCGAAGCTCAAATGCCCAGGCTGCGCTGTTCGGCGGACACGATCTGATATCGGGCGGGCTTGCTGAACTTGACAACCCGACGCTCCGCCAGCGCGCGCGCGAGCCAGTCTTTCACCTGATCGGCCGTGATCGCCAGGCGCGCCTGCAGCGCTTGCGCCGTGAGAGGCTCGGCTCGGGTAGCCACGGCCAGGCCATCGAGGAAGGCGTCGTAGGGGCTTAACGCGCTCGAGGGCGGAATCGCGGCCGGCGCGATGACCAAGGGCGGTGAGGATTCGCGGAGCGTCGCATCCTCCGGCATGGCTGCCAATGGCGCGTCGAACAGGCCGGGCGCGACCGGAGGCGCGGTGGGCGTCAGCAGGTCGCCAACTTCGTACGGGACCTCGGGCAGCCAGCGCGCGCCCAGCGTGACCAGAGCGGCGTTGCCGGATTGCGCATCCGGGTGCGCCTTCACCCATACCGGCGCCCAGCCATGCCTGAGGGCCTCGACCGCACCCGCCCACGTGCCGCCCTTGTCTTTGCCCGTCGCGACCACGACGGCCGCATCGGCCAGGCAATAGATGTATTTGTTGCGGGCCATCGCGTTCCCGACGTCGAAGCCCGCCTCCGGGTTGAAGGGCGAGACCAGGATCAGATTCCTGGACATCAGACCTGGGCGGAATCGTGCCGAAGTGGCGGCCTGAAGTAGCCCATCAGCAAGCACACCGATGACGGCGCCCTCTTTGTCGAGCGCGCCCAGCATGGCGGATTCATCTACACCCCGCGCGCCGCCCGAGACGACTGAATAACCTTGCGCGGCGACCTCGGCGACCAGTCCCGCCGCGAATTCGATATCCTCAGTCGAGGCCTCGCGCGAACCGATCACTGCCAGGCCTCCCTTGTCGAGCAACGGTCGATGTCCGCATCCAAACAAGGCGGCCGGGGCATCAAATCCAAGGCGCTGCTTCAGCCGGGCGGGGTAGTCGGTGTCGGCGCGGGTCATCACCCACAGCCCGGCCCGCTGCCACTTCTCCAGGGCCAGGCCCAACGCGCCGGCGCGGGCCAGCAGGGCCGCGATCCGCTCGGGCGTCACGCTTCGATCCGCCCAGCCGCTCAGGCGTTCCGCGGAATCCCGCTCGGCGAGCAAGTCCTCCGGGGCCAACTCGTTTTCTTTCAGCCAGCGCGCGAAGCGGCCCCATTCGGCGGGCGTGAGCGGTTTCGGATCGTCCTTGCCCGGCCGGGACAACCAGGCCGTCAGCAGCAATACAGCCTGGGCCTGTGGACTCGGATTCATCTCAATCCCCCGCGCTCGTCGCCGCCAGAGCCAATGGCCAGACCGGACCACTGCCCGCTTTACGAAGCAGAGCTGCCGCCACCGTTAACGTCCACGCGGAATCAACCAAATCGTCCACCAGCAACACCGGGCCTTTCGGAATATCTTCATCCACCTTGAATACGCCATCGAGATTATGGCATTGATGATACCGATTCTGCTGCATTTTTTGCGGCCCGTTTGCGCGAAGTTTCCGGAGGGCGGGCATAAAAGGCAACCCCAGGCGCCGGGCCAGGCGCTGACTGAAGTTCGCCACAAGCGCGGGGTAACGCTGCGAAGGGATGCAGGCGATCCAGGCCGGGAAAGGGTCCGGGCGCCAGCGCGCGGTAAGCATCTCGGCCACAGCCTCCACCAACTCATCCCGGAAGTGGCCGGCGCGCTTGTCCTCCGCGACCCACAACCCCCAGCCGGCATCGCCCCAGCGGGACAGGATCCGGCCCGTCTCGGCGCGCAATTCGGCGGGCAGGTTTGTCTTGAAACCGTAGCGCGGAAAGGCGCCCGGGGCCGCCTGTTTCTTGCACTCGAGCGGCAGTTCCGAATGCTGGAGATAACGCGCGGCCTCCACCGCCAGGCGGTGCGCGAAGGATTCGGCCACGATCGGCGCGCCCAGGCAGCGGGCGCATTTGCCACACGGCCGGACATGCGGATCGTCCAGAGCCCGGGCCAGATAGACCATCAGGCAGTCCGGCGTGTCGATGTAGCCCTGGACCTCCTCCCATTCCTGGGCTCGCTGGCGGGTCAGGCGCTGGATGCGCTCGTGGTCCATCCGGTATTCGACCGGCGTTCTGCGCCAGGTCGAGCCCTGCTGAAGGACGGGCGCGGGGTTATCGACCGACAAAAACTTGAGCGCTTTTTCGATCTGGCCCATCCGCAAGTTGACCGTGGCTTCGATCTCCCGAACGGTCAAGCCATCGCTGGCGGCCAGCGCTTCCAGGATGGCAGTGACATGGGCCTCATCCGGAAATGCGTTGGACCGGAAGTACTCCAGGATGTTCGCGTCCTCGCGGCCGGCGAGCAGAACCCCCACGGCCCGGTCGATGGCCCGCCCCGCCCGGCCCACCTGCTGGTAATAGGCGACGATCGAGCCGGGCGCCTGAAAGTGGACGACAAAGCCCAAATCGGGCTTGTCATAGCCCATCCCCAGAGCGGTGGTGGCAACCAGGACCTTGATTTTGTTGTTCAGCAACAGATCCTCGAGGTGCTGGCGATACAGATTCGCGTCGGCGAAACCAGTGGCCGTCACATCGCTGTAGTAGGCCCGCGCTTCGATCCCGTTCTGCTGCAGCCATTCCGCCACTTGATCGGCATCGCGTTTGGTCAGGGTATAGATGATGCCGGTGCCGGGCAATTCGGGCACGTGCTCGGCCAGCCAGGCGAGGCGGGCCGCCTGGTCAGGCAGGCGCAGGGTCTGCAGGGCGAGCGTCTCTCGCATCAACGGGCCGCGCTGGAGCGCCACTTCGCCGAGCTGGGCGCGCACGTCGGCAACCACCCGGTCGTTGGCCGTGGCCGTTGTGCCGAGGATCGGCATGTTGGGGGGCATCCGGCGCAGCACGTTGACCAGGCGCCGGTAGTCGGGGCGGAAGTCGTGGCCCCAGTCCGAGATGCAGTGGGCCTCATCGACGACCAGGAGGCCGATCCGGCCGGCCACCGGCATAAGGACAGTCTGAACAAAGCCGTCGTTCGCCAAACGCTCGGGCGAGATGAGCAAGGCGTCGGCGTCGCCGGCGAGGATGGCCCGGGTAAGCGCAGGCCACTCCTTCGCGTTGGTGGAGTTGATGCTGAGCGCGCGGATGCCCAGGCGTTCGGCGGCGACCATCTGGTTACGCATGAGGGCGAGCAGGGGCGAGACGATGACGGTCGGGCCAGCCGCGCGGTCGCGCAGGATGCGGGTGGCGATGAAGTAGACCGAGCCCTTGCCCCAGCCGGTGCGCTCCACAACCAGAAGCCGGCGGCGCTGATTGACCAGCGCGTCGATGGCCTCCCACTGGCCCGGGCGGAAATCGGCGGCAGGGTTGTCGAGCGCGCGGCGGAGGAGGGTCAATGCGTTATGGCGATCTGTCATTACGCAGTCAGTATCGCGACTTCGCGCGGCGAAAGCAACACTTTTTGTCACCGGGCGGGCGGGCGTCAGGGAAGTGTCAGGTGGGGCGTAATCTGCCTGTTGTCCGCGCTCGACTTTCACGGCATCGGCACTCAGCTCCCGGCCGATATCTGGATTGCAATCGAGCGCGGGACGCGGGTGCCGGCGATTCCACAACTGCCCCTTCAGGTCGCGTATGTCAGCGGCGCGGCGTTCAGCGAAGGGATCGAGATCCACAAGATTGAAGGAGAAGCCGTCCGCATCTATGGTGTGGCGAAGACACTCGCGGACCTGTTCAAATTCCGCAACCGGATCGGCCTGGACGTCGCGCTCGAGGCGCTCCGGGACGCCTGGCGCTGCCAGGCGTTCACGATGGCGGCCTTGGACAGGGCCGCGCACGCATGCCGAGTGGCGCGGGTCATGCGCCCGTACATCGAGGCGGTGGTGGCATAACGACGGATCAAAAGCGCTCGCTTTTCTTGACATTCCGCGCTGATAGTGCGACAGTGCCGGTGGGTAAGCGCAGGAAATGTAGAGGTCGCTCCTCGTGAGTGGCAGCCCGATTGGGTGGGATCCTCGGTTCCTGGGACCCGGCGAAGTCACAAGCCCTCGAGATTAGAAGCTTCGGGGGCTTTTGCCCTCACGGCGGCCAAATCCGCCGGCCAGAGCCCGGGTCAATAGACCACTATGGCGCTATACCTGGCCGGCGCCCTCGAACTTGCGAATCTCGTCGATCACTTCGAGCACTTCGCCGAGACCGGCACACTCCAGCGGGATCACCCCACCGCCCAAGCCTCTGACAGCACCTCGGCCTGCTCCAGGACCGTCTGGGTCGCCTTCTCCTGCATGTCCGGCGGATAGCCGTACTTTCGCGGGATGCGCTTCACATAGACTCGCAGTTGCGCCCGGACGTTGTCGCGGATCGTCCAGTCGATGGTGACGTTCTTGCGGACCGTGTCCACCAGCTCGCGGGCGATCTTCTTGAGCGTGTCGTCGACGAGCGTGCCGATGGTGGCCTGCGGGGCGCTGCCTTTAGATGCGACCAGCGGGCTTCCTTCGGGACCCAGAAGATGCTGGCGGCCCGGTATTCGTCGCGATCCTCGGGGTCAGCCCCGTCCGCCCTCTGGGCGGCCAGCTAAGCGTGTTTGGCCTCGAAGGCGTCGGAGATGTACTTGAGGAAGATCAGGCCGAGGACGACGTGCTTGTATTCGGCCGCGTCCATGTTGTTGCGCAGCGCGTCGGCGGCCGCCCACAGCTTGGCCTCGAAGCCGAGATTCGCGGAGGTGTCGTTGGTCTGGGCTTTGGTCTTTGCCATGGCGTTGAGTTCTTGATTATCGGGCCGCTTGGCCGGTTGCGCAAATCGTCCTCACGCCTCGACACGCTTAGTCCCGGCAAGGCGGTCATAGTCCCGGTCGTACGAATACGGCGTATCCACGCCGTCGTCTTGTGCGCAGGTTTCGGATCCAGCCTCTGGAGCACAGAAAGCGTGGGCCCTCAGTCCAGCGAGGGACTTCGCTCATGTTGCCCGGCACTTTGAGAGCCGGGCGCGGCTGGGATGAGTCGAGGCCACCGTCACGACGCCCAACGAGCTAACTTGTGGACCCCGGCTTCCGCCGGGGTGACGGTGGCAGGGGTGTTGCCCGGTACGTTGAGTGCCGGGCATGGCCGATGCGAGCCGAGGCCACCGACAGGGGCCTCCAACGGGCTTACTTGTGGATCCCACGCTTTCGCGTGGGATGACGTTCCCGGGAGGTGGTGGATGCCAGCTTCTGCCAGGGAGACGGGCGAGAGGGCTTGTTGCCCGGTACGTTGAGTGCCGGACGCGGCCACCGACAGGGGCCTCTTACGGGCTTACTTGTGGATCCCACGCTTTCGCGTGGGATGACGGGCAGCAAGAGGTGGATGCCCACTTCCGCCTGGATGACGTTTCCCGAAGTGTCCGGAGCGAGCCGCACCACCCCTTTCCCACCTGATCAAACCTTACCCACCTTACCGCACCTTACCCGCCTGACCCCACTTTACCCGACGTTACCAACCTTACCAACATTACCCACCTTGCCGCACCTAACCCGCCTTACCCCACGTTACCAACGTTATCAACGTTATCAACCTTATCAACGTTATCAACCCGACCAAACCTAACCCCCCTGACCCCCCCCCGCCCCCTGACGTACACTTGCCCGCATGTCACGCGCGCGGCTCGCGCTCATCGGCCTGTACGCCCTCGGCGACGCATGCCTGCTCGGCGTCGGCCTGACCGCGCTCGGCCCTCCCAACGCCCATCTGCCGCTCGGGACCGCCATCCTCTTGACCGCCCTTGTCATCGCCGGAGTCGCCCTGGCCCGGGTCCGGATC